>NZ_JAGUUD010000033.1:0-68035 GCF_020177535.1 Paraburkholderia sp. XV
CAGCGCAAAGGCCAGCGCAAAGGCCAGCGCAAAGGCCAGCGCAAAGGCCAGCGCACCGCACAACCCCAACCACGCCAAAACCAAAACCAAAACCAAAACCCGCACCGCGGCAAAACCCCAAAACCCCAAACCCTCACCGCGCCGCGCAGGCCAAAAAAACCCTCACACCGGCGTCCGCATCAACCGGGCCTTTTCCCGCTCCCAATCCCGCTTCTTCTCGGTCTCACGCTTATCGTGCTGCTTCTTGCCCTTGGCAAGCCCAATCTCACACTTAACGCGCCCATTCTTGTAATGAAAATTCAACGGCACAAGCGTATACCCGCGCTGCTCGACCTTGCCAATCAGCTTGCTGATTTCCTCGGCATGCAGCAGCAGCTTGCGCGTACGGACCGGGTCCGGCGTGATATGGGTCGACGCTTCGGGCAGCGGACTGATATGCGTGCCGATCAAAAACAGCTCCGCGTTCCTGATCACGACGTAGCCTTCCTTGATCTGGCCACGCCCGGCGCGCAGCGCCTTGACTTCCCAGCCCTCAAGCACGAGCCCCGCCTCGTAACGTTCTTCGACCGAGTAGTCGTAGAACGCTTTTCTGTTGTCGATGATGCTCATGAATGGAAACTGGCCAACTCGTTTAAAATCACGATTTTAGCAAAGCGGGACGCCGAAAACCCGCCGCGGTGTCATTCAGATGTCACGCGCTCGCTATTTATCAATCCCTGTTGCCACGCGCCGTTCAATTTATGGCAGATGTCCAGAAAACCGTGTTGATACGCCACTCGGCGGAACAGATGTTCGACCTCGTCACCGATGTCGCCGACTACCCCAATTTCCTCCCGTGGTGCGGCGGCGTCGAGATCCGCCGCCAGGAGGAAAACCTGATGGAGGCGAAGATCGACATCAATTTCAAGGGCATCAAGCAGCACTTCGCAACGCACAACACGCAAGAGCGGCCGACGCGCATCGACATGAACTTCGCCGACGGCCCGTTCAAGAAGTTCACCGGCTACTGGCGCTTCACGCCGCTGCGCGCGGACGCCTGCAAGATCGAGTTCGCGCTGCACTACGAATTCGCGAACATTCTGCTGGAGAAAATCATCGGTCCGGTGTTCAGCCATATCGCGAACACGTTCGTCGAATCGTTCGTGAAACGCGCCGACCAGCGCTACGGCAAGGCATGAGCACGACATTGACCATCGAGGTCTGCTATGCGCTGCCGCGCGAGCAGACGCTGATCGAACTTCAGTTGCCCCAAGGCACGACGCTCGGCCAGGCCATCGACGCGAGCGGTATCCTCGCCCGACATCCCGCAATCGATCTGACGAAACAGAAGACAGGCGTGTTCGGCAAGCTCAAGCCGCTCGACACCGTGCTGGCCGACCATGACCGCGTCGAAATCTACCGGCCGCTGATCGTCGATCCGAAGCTCGCGCGGCAGCGGCGCGTCGAGAAATCGCGCCAGGAAGGCTCGGTCGAAGGGCGTAAGTGGCTGCACAAGGATTCGCGCTGACGTCGCGCTGAACCTGCGACTGGCAAACGGCAACGGCGCACCGTGTCACGCGGTGCGCCGTTGCCGTTTTTGCGGCCTGCGTTGGTCGCCCGGCCCATGGCGAGCCGCAGCCTAGTGAACGGCCGCCTGAGCCTTTTCTTCGAGCGTCGAGCGGTCCGAATCGTCATCGGCATGCTGGCGCACCGACCAGCTGACGCCCGCGACCAGCAGCAGGATGGCGGCCATTTCGAGCGGACGGGGCATCCGGTGGTCGTAGATGAACGCGTAGAGCAGCGCGAACAGCGTCTCGAAGACGATCAATTGGCCCGACAGCGTGAGCGGCAGACGCTTGGACGCCGCGTTCCACAGGCCGTTGCCGAGCCACGACGCGCCAATCGCGAGTCCCAGGTTCAGCAGCCAGAACAGATGCCAGCGGGTGTCGACATGCGTCGTATCGACGGCCGACGACGGCACCACCGCCACTACGAGCCACAGCAGCGCGCCGAGCAGGCCCGTCACGACGCCCCACAGCACCGACCACTCGTTGCCGCTGAAATGCGTATGACGCTGCAGATAGCGCGCGTTTTCGACGGCGAACCACGTCCAGCAGGCCAGCGCGCCTACAGCGCACGCAATGCCGATCAGCTTGTTCACGATGGTTCCCGGTGTTTCGCCTGCCGTGCCGAACACATCGACATTGATGCACGCGATGCCCGCGACGACGAGCGCAAGCGGCCACGCGAGCCGCGCGAGCGGTACGGCGCCATGGTCGCGCCGTCCCAGCAGCGTCACGGTGACGGGCAGCACGCCGACGATCAGCGAGGACGGCGCAATGCCGACGAGGTGCACGGCGCCCGTCAGCAGCAGGTAGTACAGCAGGTTGCCCGCCAACGCGAGCCTGACGAGCGCGTTCAGGTCTTCGCGCGTGAGCCGGCGCAGCAGCGAGCGCGCGGAAGGCAGCGCGGCCAGCAGCGAGACGACGCCGTACATCGCGTAGCGGCCGGCGCTCAGCAGCACGGGCGAAAAATCGGGCAACAGCCGCGGCACCAGAAACACCATGCCCCATAACGCTCCCGCCAACATCCCATACACCACGCCGCGCTGCATTGCCTTGCCCCGATCGAAAAACTGAAAGTGCGCGAAGCATAGCCGGACGGGCGTCGTCGCGTCTTGTTCGATTCTGCACTTTGCAGCGCGTCGCCTATGCTGGAAAAACGCGCTTCGAAGGATGACGGGCAGCGCGTGCGTTCGAACGAGCATACGAAACCGGTTCGAACCCGAGCCGAACGCAGAAGCGAAATCAGACGGTCGTTCGACGCGAAAAAACATTGAAGAATTTCGCTAACTGACTGTTCGCGCAGTGAAAACCGGGGAGGTATCGCGTATAATTCGCTTTTGCGCCTATAGGATTTGCCATGCGTCTGATCCAAAAAGCACTCACGTTCGATGACGTGCTCCTCGTCCCGGCCTTCTCCGACGTTCTGCCGCGCGACACCAGCCTGAAAACCCGGCTGACCCGCAACATCTCCCTGAATATGCCGCTCGTGTCCGCCGCCATGGACACCGTCACCGAAGCTCGCCTCGCCATCGCGATGGCGCAGATGGGCGGCGTCGGCATCATCCACAAGAATCTCACGCCGGCCGAGCAGGCGCGTGAAGTCGCCAAGGTCAAGCGCTTTGAATCGGGTGTCGTGCGCGATCCGATCACGGTTCCGCCGCAAATGAAGGTGAGCGACGTGATCGCGCTGTCGCGCCAGCATGGCATTTCTGGCTTCCCGGTTGTCGAAGGCGCGCAGCTGATCGGCATCGTCACGAACCGCGATCTGCGCTTCGAAACGCGCCTGGACGAGCCGGTGCGCACGATCATGACGCCGCGCGAGCGCCTCGTCACGGTCAAGGAAGGCACGCCGCTCGCCGAAGCGAAAGCGCTGATGCACAGCCACCGCCTGGAGCGCGTGCTGGTCGTCAACGACGCGTTCGAGCTGCGCGGCCTGATGACGGTGAAGGACATCACGAAGCAGACGGAACACCCGGACGCGTGTAAAGACGAGCATGGCAAGCTGCGCGCGGGCGCAGCCGTCGGCGTCGGCGCGGACAACGAAGAGCGCGTGTCGCTGCTGGTGCAGGCGGGCGTGGACGTGATCGTCGTCGATACGGCGCACGGCCACAGCCGCGGCGTGCTGGAGCGCGTGCAGTGGGTCAAGAAGAATTTCCCGCACGTCGAGGTGATCGGCGGCAACATCGCGACGGCTGACGCGGCCAAGGCGCTCGTCGAGTACGGCGCGGACGGCGTGAAGGTCGGCATCGGCCCGGGCTCGATCTGCACGACGCGTATCGTCGCAGGCGTGGGCGTGCCGCAGATCAGCGCGATCGCCAACGTGTCGGCGGCGCTCAAGGGCACGGGCGTACCCGTCATCGCCGACGGCGGCGTGCGCTTCTCGGGCGACGTCAGCAAGGCGCTGGCAGCGGGCGCGAATGCGGTGATGATGGGCAGCATGTTCGCCGGCACGGAAGAATCGCCGGGCGACGTGTTCCTGTATCAGGGCCGCCAGTACAAGTCGTACCGCGGCATGGGTTCCGTCGGCGCGATGAAGGACGGCGCAGCTGACCGCTACTTCCAGGACAACTCCGCGAACATCGACAAACTCGTGCCGGAAGGCATCGAAGGCCGTGTTGCGTACAAGGGCTCGGTCGGCGCGATCCTGTTCCAGCTGATCGGTGGCGTGCGCGCGTCGATGGGTTATTGCGGCTGCCGCACGATCGACGAACTGCACGACAAGGCGTCGTTCGTCGAAATCACGGCGGCGGGCATGCGCGAATCGCACGTGCACGATGTCCAGATCACGAAGGAAGCCCCCAACTACCACGTGGACTAATTGCCGATGAAGCCGCTGCTGCGTGCCGTACTGATCATCGATGCCTTGTTGTTGCTGGCGTTCGGGCTGCTGTTCTTGCTCACGCCGTGGAAATCGCTGTACGACGCGCTGCAGCTGGTGCAGACGGACCCTGCGCTGGTTGGGCAGGGGGCGGGCATTGCGCTGATCGGCCTGGCGTGGCTTGCGCTGCATGCGTCGATCGACGGCGCGATGACGGCGACGACGGCCAAGGTCGTCGGCCATGTGAACTGGCTGACAGGCGTGCTGATGCTGGTCTGGCTGGTCGGGCTGCATACACCGCAGTTGACGGGGTTTGGTCAGCTGGTGGCGGTGCTGACGGGTGTGGTGCTGCTCATTATCGGCTTGGGTGGTGTGAAGCTCTCCAGCGCGGTGAAGCGGCGCGAGCGGCTGGCCGGCACGGCTGCCGCCGAACGCACCGATCGTGTGGCGGCGCGCGAGGCCGAGAACGAGGCGCGCAAGGCCGAGCGTGAGCGTAACGCTGCTCGCCCGGGTGTGGTTTATCCTGCTACCACGGGGCCGCATGTGGAGCCGACACTCGCCGCCACGCCTGCCGTGGGCGCGGCAACGCCTGTGAGTCCCGCGACGGGGCATCCCGTCGAGCCGGGCCTGACGGCGCAACCGCCGCGCGCGACGATGCCCGAAGCGGCCGCCGCCGCGCGTGAAGATGCGTTGGCGCATGAACGCCGGGCCGAAGCCTACCAGGACGCCGCCGCGCGCGAACGCGCCGCAGCCCAGCGCAACGAAGCCGACGCGCGCGCTGCCGAAGCGAAATCGGGCACGCCCCGGCCGCCGTTTCATGGCTGACCCGCGCAAGCTCACGCCCACTGCCGAAACAACTGGAATCCGTCTGCGCAGGTCTTTTATCGCGCTTTTTATCGATCACGGCACGCAGCGATGCGGCGCTCACGCCGCCGTCGCCGCGCAAGCCAATCCGTTTCGAATACAACGCCGTTCTGTCGCGATGCGACCAGCGCGGCTTTCCCTATCCGTTCTTTTTAGATTCCGTCCGCTGCCATGCATGACAAGATCCTGATCCTCGACTTCGGTTCGCAAGTCACCCAACTGATCGCACGCCGCATCCGCGAGGCGCACGTGCTGTCGGAAATCCATCCGCACGACGTCAGCGACGAGTTCATCCGCGAATTCAAGCCGAAGGGCATCATCCTGTCGGGTGGCCCGAACTCCGTGACCGAGAGCGACACGCCGCGCGCGCCGCAAGCGGTGTTCGAAGCAGGCGTGCCCGTGCTCGGCATCTGCTACGGCATGCAGACGATGGCCGAGCAGCTCGGCGGCAAGGTCGAGACGGGCCATTTGCGCGAATTCGGTTACGCGGAAGTGCGCGCGCGCAACCACACGAGTTTCCTCGACGGCATCCAGGACTTCGCGACGTCCGAAGGACACGGCATGCTGAAGGTGTGGATGAGCCACGGCGACAAGGTGCTGGAAATGCCGCAAGGCTTCCAGTTGATGGCGTCGACGGACTCGTGTCCGATCGCGGCGATGGCCGACGAGGCGCGCCACTTCTACGGCCTGCAATGGCACCCGGAAGTCACGCACACGGTGCAGGGCCGCGCGATGCTCGAGCGCTTCGTGCTGAAGATCTGCGGTGCGAAGCCCGATTGGGAAATGGGCAACTACATCGACGAAGCCGTCGAGAACATCCGCAAGCAGGTTGGCGACGAGCATGTGATTCTCGGTCTGTCGGGGGGAGTGGATTCGTCGGTGGCGGCGGCGCTGCTGCATCGCGCGATCGGCGATCAACTGACCTGCGTGTTCGTCGATCACGGCCTGTTGCGTCTGAACGAAGCCGAGCAGGTGATGGCGATGTTCGCCGACAACCTCGGCGTGAAGGTGATCCACGTCGATGCGAGCGAAGCGTTCATGTCGAAGCTCAAGGGCGTGACCGATCCGGAAGCGAAGCGCAAGATCATCGGCGCCGAGTTCGTCGAAGTGTTCCAGGCGGAAGCCGGCAAGCTGACGGACGCGAAGTGGCTTGCGCAAGGCACGATCTACCCGGACGTGATCGAGTCGGCGGGCAAGGGCAAGAAGGCTGCGCATACGATCAAGAGCCACCACAACGTCGGTGGCCTGCCGGAGACGCTGAATCTCAAGCTGCTCGAACCGCTGCGTGAACTGTTCAAGGATGAAGTGCGTGAGCTCGGCGTGAAGCTGGGTCTGCCGCCTTCGATGGTGTATCGCCATCCGTTCCCGGGCCCGGGCCTCGGCGTGCGGATTCTCGGCGAAGTGAAGCGCGATTACGCGGATCTGCTGCGTCGTGCGGACGCGATTTTTATCGAAACGTTGCGCACCTTCATCGACAAGGAATCGGGCAAGTCGTGGTACGACCTGACGAGCCAGGCATTCGCGGTGTTCCTGCCGGTGAAGAGCGTAGGCGTGATGGGCGATGGGCGCACGTATGAGTATGTCGTCGCGCTGCGCGCGGTGCAGACGCTCGACTTCATGACGGCGCATTGGGCGCATCTGCCGCATGATCTGCTCGGCCATGTGTCGAACCGGATCATCAACGAAGTGCGCGGCATCAATCGCGTGGTGTATGACATCTCGGGGAAGCCGCCTGCGACGATTGAGTGGGAGTGATCGGACGCCTGAACGTACCGAAACCTGCAAGCATCAGAATGTTCAAAAGCCCGCGTCAGCGGGCTTTTTTTTACTTCGATTCTTCGCGTCGGCAAATTGTGGAGATTCGAGTTTAACGATCGTATCGTTGTGCGTGCTTGCCTAGCTCTTCGAGATCGACGGATGCTGCGAGAAATGCGCCGCAACGCGGCTTGTCCACGAAACGAAGCCAGTGGCTGAACTGGCTGAGAAGGAAGTAGGCAAACATGATGCGCTCCTGTCGTTGAAGGTGGTAACAGGCGCGATTCAGATGGTGTCGAGTGGCGCTCTGTTGATGTTTCAAGAATAGGGACGCGTCAGCGTGATGGACATAGGAGAAGGACGAATTTTGAGATAGCCGGCCGCGGCGTATGTCTCTCGTGCGCATAAGCCGCCGCTGGCGTCCCGTAACACGGCTGCAAGCCAACGCTACCCATTCCATGCTCCGTCATTGCGTTGATCGATTTTTTGATTCGATGGATGCGTTGTCGAGAGAGTGACCATCTGGCGTGGCGCTAGAATGGTTGCGCAAACTTGATGCGTGGCCCGATCGCCAGCCGGTTCGACAGTAAAACTATGAATCTCGACCATTCAACCCTCGATGCTTTACGGATTCACCATCCCGCATGGCGGCTGTTGCGTTCCGACCACGCCCCGCTGGTGGCGAGCTTCCTGAATCGTGTATTCATCGTTCCGAACGTGCGCGCTATTTCGGCAGCGGACTTGTCCGAAGCGCTCGAAGATGAACTTTTCGCACTCCGCGATCGGCTGGGCGCGGACGCTTATCCGAAACGCGCCCTCGACTACCTCAACGACTGGGCTGCCGCGGAAAAAGGCTGGCTGCGCAAGTTCTATCGTCCGGGCTCGGATGACCCGTACTTCGATCTCACACCGTCCACGGAAAAGGCGATCGTCTGGCTGGGCTCGCTAACGGAGCGTGGCTTCGTCGGCACGGAGTCGCGCCTGCTGACATTGTTCGAACTGCTGCGCCAAATGAGCGAAGGCAGCGAATCCGATCCTGAAAAGCGCGTGGCGGAGTTCCTGAAGCGTCGGGACGAAATCGATGCTGACATTGCGCGGGTGCAGTCCGGCGAGCTGGGTTTGCTCGACGACACGGCGATCAAAGACCGCTTTCAGCAATTCGTGCAATTGGCCCGCGAACTGCTTACCGATTTTCGCGAGGTCGAACAAAACTTTCGCATACTCGATCGCCGCGTGCGCGAGCGCATCGCCCTGTGGGAGGGTTCGAAAGGCGCCTTGCTCGAAGACATCATGGGCGAACGCGACGCGATTTCCGACTCGGACCAGGGCAAAAGCTTTCGGGCTTTCTGGGATTTCCTGATGTCGAGCACCCGCCAGGAGGAACTCACGGAACTTCTCGCACGCGTGCTTGCGTTGCCGGCCATTGCAGGTTTGAATCCCGACACGCGCACTGCACGCGTTCACTATGACTGGCTGGAAGCGGGCGAGCATACGCAGCGCACGGTAGCGCAACTCTCTCAACAGTTGCGTCGCTTCCTCGACGATCAGGTATGGCTGGAGAATCGCCGCATCATGGATATTCTGCACGGCATCGAGGCCAAGGCTCTGGCCGTGCGCGACGAGCCGCCGGGCGGTGAGATGATGCAACTGTCCGAGGCTGGCGCCGACATCGAACTGCCGATGGAACGTCCGTTGTACACGCCAGCGCAAAAGCCAGTTATCCAGGATATCGAGCTGGAGTCGGGCGATGTTGATCTCGACGCCGCGGTGCTGTATTCGCAAGTCGTGGTAGACCGCATGCGGCTCGCTGGTCACATTCGCCAGGCATTGCAGGATCGCGCCCAGGTGACGCTACGCGAATTGATCGAATCGCACCCGTTGCAGCAGGGCCTTGCCGAGCTGGTCGCGTATCTGCAACTTGGGAGCGACGCGTTCAAGACGGTCGTTGACGAAGGCATGCAGGATGTCATCGTGTGGCAAACGGCGCGTGACGAAGAGGGGCCAACGGCGAGGCGCGCCCGACTGCAGCGAGTGATCTTTGTGAGATGACGATGGAAGAGGAACTGCAAGAGAAAACAGCGAGCGTCGATTTGTCGACACTCGCGGTCACGTTGCTCAAAGGCGTGATTTATCGTGAAGGCGATGAGCGCCTATGGGGCGCATTGCTCGACCTGCAAATGCGAGTGCGGGACTACATGTCGGTGCTGAGTCTCGAATTGGTGCTGGACGAGGCGGAGGGCTACGCCTTCCTGCGCAGCCGTGCGGAGCCAGCCGAAGCCGACACAGCGCCAAAGCCGCCGCGTTTGATCGCGCGCCGGCCTATCTCTTTTCCGGTCAGCTTGCTGCTGGCACTGCTGCGCAAGAAGCTGGCCGAATCCGACGCCGGCGGAGGCGATTCACGACTGATCTTGTCACGCGATGAAATCGTCGAACTCATCAGGGTCTTCCTGCCGGATACCAACAATGAAGCAAAGCTGATCGATCAGATCGAGACACACATCAACAAGGTGATCGAACTCGGTTTCCTGCGCAGGCTCAAGATCGCGAGCGGGCCATCGAGCTTTGAAGTGCGGCGCATATTGAAGGCGTTCGTCGACGCGCAGTGGCTGTCCGACTTCGATACGCGCCTTGCCGCGTATCGGGAGCAACTTGGACGCGCTTCGGCGGGGCAGGGAGGTGAGGCAGATGAATGAGCGCAACGGCGCGATTCCCCAACTGCTCGAACTGGACTACCTCGGGGATGATACGCTCGCCGGTTTCCGCCTGACGCGGCTGGAAGTATTCAATTGGGGTACCTTCGACGCACGAGTCTGGACGCTTCAGCTGGACGGCAGAAATGGACTGCTGACGGGCGACATTGGTTCCGGCAAGTCGACGCTAGTCGACGCGATCACGACCCTGCTGGTTCCCGCTCAACGCATTGCATACAACAAGGCGGCCGGCGCGGACCTCAAGGAACGGACGCTGCGCTCGTACGTGCTTGGACACTACAAGTCTGAACGTAACGAACTGACGGGCGCGGCGCGTCCCGTCTCTTTGCGGGACCACAACAGCTATTCAGTCATCCTGGGTGTTTTTCACAATGCCGGATATGACCAGACAGTCTCGCTCGCGCAAGTCTTCTGGATAAAAGAAGGGCACAGCCAGCCAGTGCGCTTTTACGTGGCTGCGGAGCGCGATCTGTCGATCGCGGCGGATTTCACCCACTTCGGCAGCGACATTGCCCAGTTGCGAAAGAAGCTGCGTGGAGCGGGTGCGGAAATCGAAGATGCGTTTCCGAAATACGGCGCGTGGTTTCGCCGGCGCTTTGGCATCGAGAACGAACAGGCACTCGAACTGTTTCACCAGACCGTATCGATGAAATCGGTCGGCAACCTGACCGATTTTGTGCGCAGTCACATGCTCGAGCCGTTCGACATTGCGCCGCGCATCGCCGCGTTGATTTCGCATTTTGACGACCTGAATCGCGCACATGAGTCGGTGCTCAAGGCGAAGCGGCAAGCGGAGTTGCTGGTGCCGCTGGTGGCCGATTGCGACCAGCATGGCGCGCTGGCGGCGGAACAGGAACGCTCACGCATTTGCCGCGACGCGTTGAAGCCTTATTTCGCGGGCCTGAAGCTGAGTTTGCTGCAACGACGGCTGCAGTTGCTCGCTGATGACCACGCACGTCTTTCCATACACAGAGAGCGGCGAATCGAGCAATGCGATCAGGAGCGAACGCAAGCCGATCGCCTCAAACTTGCGATCGTCGAGCAAGGCGGCGACAGACTGGAGCAGCTTGCCGCTGCGATTCGCGATGAGGAGCGCGAGCGCGACCGGCGTCAGCGCAGGGCAGACCGTTACGCGCAGTTGTTGGCTGCCATTGGTGAATCTCCCGCTGTCGAGGAATCCTCTTTCATCGCGCAACGCCAACAGGTCGCCGACCTGCGCGAAGGCGCGGGCGTGCGGGAAGCTGACCTGCAGAACCAGATCACCGAGTGGGGCGTGGCACTGCGGGAGGGCAAGCGGGAGCACGACGCGCTCGCCGGAGAGGTTGCCAGCCTGAAGGCGCGGCGCAGCAACATCCCGAGGGATCAGGTGGCAATGCGCGCGGCCATGTGCGCGGCGCTGGGCCTCGACGAAAATACGATGCCGTTCGCCGGCGAACTGATTCAGGTGCGTAAAGAGGCGCACGAATGGGAAGGTGCGATCGAGCGCGTCCTGCACAATTTCGGCGTGTCGTTGCTCGTGCACGATACGCACTATGCAGACGTCGCGGCCTGGGTGGATCGCACGCATCTGGCTGGACGGCTCGTCTATTTCAGGGTGCGTCCCGCACGGGACCCGAACACCGCTGAACTGCATCGTGAATCGCTCGTGCGCAATGTCGCGGTGAAACCGGACTCGCCGTTCTACGACTGGCTGGAGCGGATGCTCGCGCAGCGCTTCGATTACGCATGCTGTCAGACGCAGGAACAGTTTCGCCGCGAGGCTCGCGCCTTGACACGTACGGGGCAGGTCAAGGCGCCAGGCGAGCGCCACGAGAAGGACGACCGCCATCGGCTCGATGATCGCGGCCGTTACGTCCTTGGATGGAGCAATGCGGCCAAGATCGCAGCGCTCGAGCAACAGATGCATGTCCTCGCAACGCGCCTCGGCACGCTCGCCGGGCAGATTGCGCAAGCGCAAGGCGATCAGGCAAAACTGCGGCAACAACTGGAAGCGTTCGCTGCGCTCAATGAGTTCAACGATTTTCGGGAGATCGACTGGCAGACTACGTCGGCCAACATCGCTCGCCTGATAGACGAGAAGGCGCGTCTGGAGGCTGCCAGCAACGCGTTGCTGGAGTTGGCCGCGCAACTCGAAGCGGTGAGGGCCGCACTGAAGGAAAGCGAGCACGCCTTGTCGGAAGTGAATCGGGAGCTTGGCGGCATCGACGCGAAACGCGAAGCAGCCGAGGCATTGCGGGAGCAGACCGAGGCATCGCTGACTGACGTCGATGGCGATACGCGGGAGCGGCTGGACAAGCTACGCGCCGAGATTCTGGGCGAGCATCAGCTTTCAGTCGAATCGTGCGACAACCGTGAGCGTGAACTGCGTGAGGCGTTGCAGGCCCGGATGGACGCAGAGACGAAGCGTCTCGAGCGACTCACCGAGCGCATCCTCAGAAACATGTCGACCTTCAAGGACGCATACAAGCTCGACACGGCGGACTTTGACGCGAGCGTGGAAGCTGCGTTCGAATATCGCGAGCTCCTTGCTCGGCTGAATACCGACGATCTCCCACGCTTTGAGGCTCGCTTCAAGGAGCTTCTGAACATCAACACGATCAACGAGATCGCCAACTTCACGGCACAGCTCGCGCGGGAGCGCGAAACGATCAAGGAGCGCATCGGCCTGATCAATGAATCGTTGGCGCAGATCGATTACAACCCCGGGCGTTACATCGTCCTCGAATCACAGGCGAGCCCCGATGTGGACATCCGGGATTTCCAGGGTGAGTTGCGCGCTTGCACGGAAGGAACGCTGACGGGTTCGGACGACGCCCAATATTCGGAAGCCAAGTTTCTGCAGGTCAAGGCGATCATCGACCGGTTCCGCGGCCGTGAAGGGCTTTCGGATCAGGATCGTCGCTGGACCACGAAAGTGACAGACGTGCGCAACTGGTTTCTGTTTGCCGCAAGCGAGCGCTGGCGTGAAGACGACACGGAGTACGAGCATTATTCCGATTCGGGCGGCAAGTCCGGCGGACAGAAGGAAAAGCTGGCTTATACGATTCTCGCAGCAAGCCTTGCGTATCAATTCGGCCTCGAATGGGGAGCCGTGCGGTCTCGCACGTTCCGGTTCGTGGTGATTGACGAAGCGTTCGGACGCGGTTCGGATGAGTCCGCTCAATATGGGCTCAAGTTGTTCAGGCAGTTGAATCTGCAGTTGCTGATCGTCACGCCGCTGCAGAAGATTCATATCATCGAGCCTTTCGTTGCCAGCGTAGGTTTTGTGCAGAACGAAGGCGGGCGCGCTTCGAAGCTGCGCAACCTGTCGATCGAGGAACATCTCGCGCGCAAGGTGGAGGGCACGGCGTGAGCTGGACGTCGGCCGATGACCTGAAAGCCCAGGTGCGACGCTTATGGGAGCGAGGTGAGCTGCTGCGCAGCATAGTTGGCGACTGCGACGGCGCTGCGCCGACTGTCGTTCCTTTCGGCCAGGAAGGAGCCAGAACCAGCCTGCGGCCGGGTTGCTCATTTCCCTTGCGACTGGCCATGAAGGGGCCAAGCACGACTGAGCTGGCGGAATGCTTTCAGGCTGTGCGGGAATGGATCGCCGGGATGGTTGGCGTCCCCCATGTCCGGATCGAATGGCGTGAGTTCAACCATCGTGTGCTAGGTCTTCAGCGCGTGCCGCAGGCTGTCTGGCTGGACGATCTCGACAGCGCCCTGGGGATGATCGGGAAACGCGCCGACGCGGCGCGTTTTCGGCGGTTGCTGGACCAAGTGGGCTTGCGCCAGCCGGCGCTGTCGCCGTGGTTTCGCCAGCGCCCGCTGCAGGCGCTCGAACTGGCCGAGGAGTGTGCGTGTTTGCTGGCGGCCGTTGAATGGATCGCGCAACATCCGCGTCCAGGTATTTATCTCAGGCAGGTCGATATTGCCGGCGTGCATAGCAAATTCATTGAACGCCGCCGTGGTGTGCTGACCGAATGGCTCGATCTCGTGTTGCCGGTTGAAGCCATTTCGGCCGATCGAAGTGGAAGTGCGCAATTTGCGGCGCGCTATGGGTTTCTGGAGAAACCTGTCCGTATCCGGTTTCGCGCGCTGGATGCCAGCCTGCCGATTCTTCCCGGTACGGCTCTTCCCGACATCACACTGGATGCGGACAGCTTTGCAGCATTGAACCTGCCTGTCCGGCGAGTGTTCATCACGGAGAACGAGACCAATTTTCTTGCCTTCCCGCCGATCGCCGATGCCATCGTCGTATTCGGTGCCGGATACGGATGGGACGCCTTGTCGAAAGCGGCCTGGCTGTCGCGCTGCTGCATCCACTACTGGGGCGATATCGACACGCATGGTTTTGCGATTCTCGACCAGTTGCGCAGCCGCTTCAGGCACGTGGAGTCGTTGTTGATGGACCGTGCGACGCTGATGGAGCACGAAGCGGTATGGGGTGAGGAGCCTGATCAGGTAGTGCGTGACTTGCCACGGCTCGACCATGCGGAACGGGCGTTGTTCGACGAATTGCGCGACAACCGTCTGCGCACCAAACTGCGCCTTGAGCAAGAGCATGTTCGCTTTCGCTGGGTTGAAGCTGCGCTCGCCGCGTTCGCTTGATGGTGAAACACCAGCCCGATGCCCGATGCCCGCTACCGTTCCCGCTCTGCGTCAGCCAGATCACGCGCCCGCGCCAGCGCAGAAGCGATCGCATCCAGCACGCGCTCGCGCGCCTCGTCATGCTCCTGCCGCAACGCGAACGACGGGTGATACGTCGCGATCACCCGCATGCCGTCGACCTCGATTGGCCGGTCGAGCCAATCGCGCAAGCTGACTTTCTCGCGCAGCAGCGCAGTCAAAGCGGTCGCGCCCAACGTGACGACGACGGCAGGCGTCACGCGCTCCAGTTCGCGTTGGAGCCAGTAGCCGCACGCCTCGATCTCCTGCTGCGCCGCCGTCTTGTGCAGGCGCCGCTTGCCGCGCAGCATCCACTTGAAGTGCTTGACGGCGTTGGTCAGATAAAGATGCTCGCGCCGTAACTCCGCGCGCTCGATCGCCACATCGAGTAAGCGTCCGGCTGGCCCGATAAACGGCTTGCCCGCGAGATCTTCCTGATCGCCGGGCTGCTCGCCGATCAGCATGATGCGTGCGTCGTCGGGGCCGATGCCGTCGACAGCTTGCGTCGCGTGCCGCCACAGCTCGCAGCGCCGGCAAGCGTCGAGCGTCGATGGCTGCGCACGCGCCGGTTGCGCGTCATGTGCATCGACGGGCACGCTCTTGCCGCCCAGCATGCCGACGCCGCGAGCCTGCGCGATCCGTTGCGCGCCGCTCTTCGCTTCACTGATCATCGACGGAATCAGGTGGCCTTCGGGCAATCCTTTCCAGAAGCGCACGGGCATGTGCTGTTCGAGCGCCGTCTCGTTCAGGCGGGCGGGATTGAACGTGCTGCGGTAGTAAGCGAGCCAGAGTGCTTCGGCCTCATCGGCGGTGTGCCTGCAATGATCGCTGGATGACGCAGGACGGTGTTCGAGCCGCAAGTTTTTGCCATCCCACCACGCGGCGGCATCGGGCGTCGAGATGAGCCACGTCGAACGACCCATGCGGCGCGCGAAATGTTCGGCCGACCACGCGAGCACATCGTGTTCCGGCTCATACCAGGCGACATATTCGGGCTGATCGGGCGCAGGCACATCGTTGCCCGGCTCGCGCAGCCGGAACCGGACATAGGCGATCATGTCGTGCTTCGCGCGTCGCACGGCCTTGGCCATCTTGTACAGACGCGCGCCGTCGCAATCGGCGGCGGACGCGACCGAGCGGTCACCGTCGTGCCATCGCCACAGCACGCGGTAGAGAAACGCCCAGCGTGCCGTGTCGCGATAGCATGCCGCGTCCTTCAGCAGTTCGCCGAGTTCGCGAGAAATGCGCACCTTGGCGGGCGCCACTGCCGCGCGCGGCACGCGCGCGCGATCGTCGAACAAGGCGGGCGTGGCTGCGCGATCGTCGTCGGCAATCACACGCCAGTCGATATCCTCGGGCGCCATGCGGCTCGCCAGGGCCTGTAACGCGGCTTCGCGCCACGCCTGATAGTCGTCGTCGATCGAGATGATCTGCATGCGCTCGCGCCCGCGTCAAAGCAGCGACAACTGTGTCGGCGGCGGCGTCAGCGCGTGGCGTAAGCGCTGCGTCGACAGGTCGGCATGTGCAGGACGATAGTCGGCTGTTACGACGAATGGCCGCGTCTTGTCCATCGAACAGCGCAGTTGCACGAGATCCTGATAGCGGATGCGCCGCGAGCGCCGCAGTTCCACCAGACGCTTTGCGTTACGCATGCCGATGCCCGGCACGCGGGCGATCATGTGTGCGCTGGCGCGATTCAGATCGACGGGAAAGCGCTCCCGATGATTCAGCGCCCACGCGAGCTTCGGATCGATGTCGAGCGCGAGATTGCCCGGTGTGTCGAACAGTTCGTCGACGCGAAAGCCGTAACCGCGCAGCAGAAAATCCGCCTGATACAGGCGATGCTCGCGCAACAGCGGCGGCGCCTGGGCCGGCAGCGCGGTCGGACTGTCGGGAATGGGGCTGAACGCGGAGTAGTAGACGCGCTTGAGCCGGTAAGCGCCGTATAGCGTTTCGGCCGTTTGCAGGATCGTGCTGTCGCTGGTGTCGTCCGCGCCGACGATCATCTGCGTGCTTTGCCCAGCCGGCGAGAAGCGCGGCGCTTTCGCGTCGCTCCCGGCTTCGTCGCTGGCTAGCCGGATCGAGCTCATGGCAAGGCGGATCGTGCGCGCGCTTTTCTCGGGCGCGAGCCGTTCCAGACTGATTTCGGTCGGCAGTTCGATATTGACGCTCAGGCGATCCGCGTAACGGCCCGCTTGCGCGATCAGTTCCGGGTCGGCGTCGGGAATCGTCTTCAGATGGATATAGCCGCGAAACAGATGGACTTCGCGCAACGACTGTGCGACGCGCACCAGTTGCTCCATCGTGTAGTTCGATGAGCGGATCACGCCGGAGCTGAGAAACAACCCGTCGATGTAATTACGCCGGTAGAAGTCGAGCGTGAGGCTCACGACTTCCTCGGGCGTGAAACGCGCGCGCGGCACATTGCTCGTCCGGCGGTTCACGCAATACTGACAGTCGTACAGGCAAAAATTGGTCAGCAGGATTTTCAGCAGCGACACGCAGCGGCCGTCGGGCGTGAAGCTGTGGCAGATGCCCGCGCCCGTGCTCGCGCCGAGCCCGTCCGCGCCGCGCGAACTGCGCTGCGGCGCGCCGCTGCTCGCACACGACGCGTCGTATTTAGCCGCGTCGGCGAGTATTTCGAGCTTTTTGAGCAGTTCCATGGCAGACGACGATACTGTATATACGTACAGTATTCTACGCCGTCGCGCGTCGTCTACAAGGCATGTATCGACGCAAACCCCGCGGCCGTCGCGGTTTTGTCCTATTTTCAGTGAATAAGCGGAATCACGTCGGCTTCTGCCGTTACATAACTTCACAGCTCGCCAGCGGCACAGTGCAATCATTGCCGCCGCCGGGCCGAATCGACGTATCGACGTATCGACGTATCGACGGTTCGAAGCCTCAGTTTTTTCGCGGTGAAGGACATGATCGAATGACATCCCAGCCAGATATCGACGAGCGGTACGCGGCAGCCGAGCAAGCCTTTGTCACGGGTGACCACGACGTGGCGCGTGCATATCTGAACGGTGTCCTGCAAGCGCATCCCGGGCACGCCGCCGCGCTGCATCTGCGCGGCCTCGTCGCGCTCGAAGCGAAAGAGCCGGACGGCGCGGCGCACTGGATCGAACAGGCGCTGCGCGTGCGGCCCGATCCCGTCTTCTACAACAGTCTGAGCGTCGTGCAGATTCGGTCGGGCGCACTCGCCGAGGGCGCGGCGAGCGCACAACGCGGCCTCGATCTCGCGCGCAGCGAGCCGTCCGTGTCGATCGATACGTCGATTCTCGCCTTCAATCTCGGCGTCGCGCTGCAACTCAACGACGACATGGAAGCGGCAGAGCACGCGTATCGCAGCGTGATCGCAACGAATCCGGCGCACTCCGGCGCGCACAACAACCTCGGTCTCGTGCTGAACGCGCTCGGCGACGTCGAAGCGGCGATCGTGCATCACGGGCGCGCGTATGAACTCGATCCGTCGAATCTCGAAGCGCGCAGCAATATCGGCCATATGATGCTTGCGGCCGGGCGATATGAAGAAGCATGGCCGCATTTCGAATATCGCTGGGCCGCGCTCGGCAACAATCGCGGCGAGCGCGGCGCGCGGCCGGCTGAATGGCCCGTGCCGCAATGGCTGGGTGACGCTGCCCCGACACGCGACGCGCGGCTGTTCATCGTGTACGAGCAGGGACTCGGCGATGCGTTGCAGTTCAGCCGCTTCTTTCCGCTCACGCTCGACCGTTTCTCGACAATCGGCTTCAACTGCCCCAAGCCGCTGCGGCGGCTCTTCGAGGATTCGTTCGGCGAGCGCTATCCGCAGTTGCGACTGGTGGACGACGTGCCCTCCGACTGGCGCGACTGGGACTGCTATTCGCCGATGCTTTCGCTGCCGATGGCGCTCGGCATCGGCCTGCAGAACCTCGGCTCGGCGCCGTCGCGCTATCTGCGCGCCGACCCGCAGCGCGCCGCGTACTGGCGCGCGCGTCTCGCGGACGTCGCGCCGCAAGGTGTGCCGCGCATCGGCATGGTGTGGGCGGGCGGCAAGATCAACGCGCATATGGACAGGATGCGCAGCATCGCGCCTGCGCAGATCGAGCGGCTGCTTGCATGGCCGCGCGCACAGTGGATCAGCTTGCAGAAGGCAGACGATGCGTCGAAGGAACTCGCTTGCGTGCCCCGTCGCAACGTGACCGACTGGATGAACGAGATCGCGGATTTCGCCGACACGGCAGCGCTCGTCGAGCCGCTCGATCTGGTGATCGCGGTCGATACATCGGTCGCGCATCTCGCCGCCGCGATGGGCAAGCGCGTGTGGCTGCTCAATCGCTACGCAGGATGCTGGCGGTGGCTGCGTGAGCGCACGGATAGCCCCTGGTATCCCGGCATGCGGCTCTTCAATCAGTCGGAGCGCGGCAACTGGGTCGACGTGCTGTCGAATCTGATCGACGCGCTGGAAGCGGAATTTCCGGCGCGCGCATAAATGGCAGAACACAAAGCGAAACGCGGCGCATTGTATGCGCCGCGTTTTCTCGCACGCTATCCGTTCAGATCGCCACTTCGGGCGGCGCCTGGCGGAACAGGCGCGTGATCCAGCACAGATACGCGATACCCAGCACGAACCACGCCGCGCCGAGCACGAGCGCCGTCTTTTCGAGGCTCGCGAGCAGCCAGATATCGGCCACCGCGCCGATCAGCGGAAACACCAGTCCGCCGAGCAGGCCGATCTTGCGCTCGCCATGATTGCCCGACAGATACACGCGAATCACGCACAGGTTGACGGCCGTGAACGCGAGGAACGCGCCGAAGTTGATGAACGACGTCGACGTGGCCACATCGAGCTTCAGCGCGATCAATCCGACGATGCCCGCAATCGCGATGTTGATCGCCGGCGTCTTGAAGCGCGGATGGATGTAACCGAAAAAACGCTTCGGCAGGATTTCATCGCGGCCCATCGCATACAGCAGACGACCGACGCTCGCCTGCGCCGAGATGCCCGATGCGAACTGCGCGAGAATCAGCCCCGCGAGAAACACGGTCACGAAAATATCGCCGCCGATCATCTTCGCGACTTCGAACGCGGCCGAGTCCGTGTCCTTGAACTCGACGCCGGGGTGCGCCAGCTGCATCGTGTACGCGGCAATCACGAAAATCGCGCCGCCGATCAGCGCGATCAGCAGGATGGCGCGCGGCATGTTCTTCTTCGGATCGATGGTTTCTTCCGTCAGCGTCGACACGGCATCGAAGCCGAGATACGAATAGGCGGCAATCGCGGCGCCCGCCATCGTCGCGCCGAGCGGCACATGCGGCTTGAAGAACGGTTCGGCCATCGCGATGCCGCCCGGGCCGGCCGCCGCCGATGCATAGTGCCAGCACAAGGCGACGAACATCGCGACGATCGCCAGTTGCACGACCATCAGCACGATATTGAAACGCGCAGCCAGCTCGATCCCGACGATGTTCAGCCCGCTGGTCAGCACGATGAACGCGACGATCCAGATCCACGACGGCACATGCGGAAACGCCGCGTTCAGATACGCGGCGCCGATCAGCCAGATCACCATCGGCAGGAAGAAATAGTCGAGCAGCGTCGCCCAGCCGATCAGGAAGCCCAGGTGCGCGTTGAAGGTCTTGCGCGTGTACGTGTACGCCGAGCCGGCGACGGGGAAGAGCCGCGCGAGCTTGCCGTAGCTGAGCGCCGTGAAGGCGATTGCGATCAGCGCGAGCAGATAGGCGAGGGCGGCTGTGTCGTCGCTGGCCTTGGCGAGTACGCCGTAGGTGCCGTAGACGATCAGCGGCGCCATATAGGCGAGACCGAACAGCAACACGGACGGCAAGCCGAGCGTGCGCTTCAGGTGCGACGGTTCATGGGATGACGACGCTTGCATGATTTCTCCTAAAGCCAGGCCGATAGCGATGGCCGATATGGATGTCTTCTGGATGCCTTATGGTGCCGGGCACTCGCCGTACGGCTGGCATTTCGACGGGCGTGGGCGCGCCCGCGCAGGGCGCGCTCGGCCCCGTGCGGTGCGTCCGGACAGACTGCTAAAAAAAGCGTTCAGTCGGTGCGGCGGCGGCGCGCTTCGACCATCAGCGCGCGATGGCCGTTCGACTGTTCGACGGGCACGAGGCCAAGCGGCACGCGTGCGTCGTGCAGATAGTTGTAGTGCTCGCGACTCGCTTCGAGCCGCTTGAAATCGACGGTGGCCTTCGTCACCGTCTCGTCGCCACCCAGTTCGAGCACGGTTTCCCCGAACGGATCGATCAGTGCGGAGAGGCCGGGGAACGTCAGATTGTCGTCGCCGGAACCGCAGCGGTTCACCATCAGCGCGAACATCTGGTTTTCCATTGCGCGCGCCGTGATTGCGCGTCGATGCACGGGGCCGAACGGGTCCATGTTGCCGTTGGTGACGATCAGCAGATCGGCGTCGAGCGCGGCGACGGCGCGCGCCGATTCGGGAAATTCGATGTCGTAGCAGATCAGCAAGCCCACCGTCAGGCCGTTCCACGTGCAGGTCTCGAAGCGGTCGCCCGGCGTGAACACGCCTACATCCGATGCCCACAGATGCGTCTTGCGATAGCGCAGCACGATGTCGCCGCGTTCGTCGACGAGCACGGTCGTGTTGTAGAACTGCTTGCCGTCACGTTCGGCGAGGCCCACTGCGACGGCCACGCCCTGTTGCCGGGCCGCGTCGCGCACGGCGGACAGGGCGGGGCCATCGAGCGTCTGCGCGACGTCGGCGACGTTCTCGCGCGTCGGAAAGCCCGACAGCGTGGTTTCGGGGAACACGATCAGTTTCGTGCCGCCCGCTGCGTCGGCGCTTCCGATCGTCTCGACGACCTTGCGCGTGTTGTGCGCGACGTCGCCGTCGATCAGCGTGAGTTGCGCCAGTTCTACCTGCATGGTATTGCCTCCTTCCAGATGCCTTTCAGCGGTGCGCGGTGTGCGTCGCGCATCCGTATTGCCTGCGATTCTCGTGCCGCGCGGAACGGTGCGTGCGCCGCCCGCTCTCGTAGTGAGGCCGATTATCAGGGTATTATTTTTGTCCTGAAATTACCCACGAGGGTTACCCTCACCGGAGGACACGATGGACTTCGAATGGCGAGATCTCGCTTTTCACCGGGAGATCGGCTCGGCCATCGACGCCCTCGATGGTCCGCATTTCTGGGCGCGGCTGACGCGGGTGCTCGAACGGCACATCGGTTTCGACAGCTGGGTTGCGCTGCGCTTCAAGCGCGATGCCGCGCCGCTCGTGCTCGCCGAGCAGGCCATGCCCGACGGCAAGATCGACCTGATGTTCCAGGATTATCTGGCCGCGCTCTACCAGCTCGATCCGTTTTATCTTGCCGCGTTCGAAACGCAGGCGTCGGGCTTCTACACGCTCGCCGACGTTGCGCCCGACAACTTCCGGATGACCGAGTACTACCAGCGCTACTTCAAGAAGAATATCGTCGGCGACGAGGTGCATTTCAATGTCGTGATCGATCGCGATCACACGATGGGCTTCTCGCTCGGCAAGACGAGCCGTTACGACGAGCGCGAGACCGCGTTGCTCACGTTGTATTCGCCGTGGGTGCTTGCTTTGATGCAGCAGCGCTTGCGCTTCGAGAAATTCGTCGGCGAAGAAGAGCCGCGCGCGGCCGGGAACGATGAGGCGGATCTGCACGCGCGCTTCGGCATGCTGACGGGCAAGAACGGGCGCGGCGCATTGACCGCGCGCGAGATCGAAGTGGCGATGCTGTCGCTAAGCGGCTTCTCGTCGCGCGCGATCGCGGAGAAACTGTCGATCTCGTTCGAAACGGTGCGCGCGCACAAGAAGCACATCTACGCGAAGCTCGGCGTCGGATCGCAGTCCGAACTGTTTGCGATGTTTTACGAGCCGGGAAGAACGGTCGAACCGGAGTGAATTTCGCGCGCTGCTTCGATTGCTCGTGATCGAAGCAGCGCGCGGCGCACGGTGCTAGCCGCGCGGGCGTGCGTCGAGTTCGTGGTCTGGTGACGGCGCAGGCGGCTCAATAGCGGTCGAGCCGGTTGCCCGCGACACGCACGCGATCACCGGGATGCAAGTCGCCGGGTGAGCCGACATCGAAAGCGCGCACGGAGCCGTCGTTCAGTTGCACCGAAATGCGGTAGCCGCCCGGCGACGACGCGCCCGCCTGCTGCCCCAGCTGGTTGCCCGCGACGGCGCCGCCCAGCACGCCGATCGCAGTCGCCGCATCGCGTCCGTGGCCGCGCCCGAACTGGTTGCCGATCACGCCGCCGACCACCGCGCCGATCACCGTGCCCGCCACACCGCCCGCCGTCACGGCGCCGGGATTCGCAAGCGGTTGGATCGACGAGACGACACCGTATTGCTCGCCATAGCCCTGTTGCGGCTGCTGATATGCCTGGCCGTTTTGCCAGTCTGACTGATCGGAGCCGGGCTGTTGATACTGCGGCTGCTGCGCATACGGCTGCTGATAGGGCTGTTGATAAGGCTGCTGATACTGCGGCTGCTGCACGTAGCCGGGCTGCGAATAGACGGGTTGCGCCGGTTGTGCGTAGGCCGGTTGCGTGGCGTACGTCGAGCCATAGCTCGCGCCATACGGCGAATTGCCAGGGACAACGCAGCCGGCGAGCGGCAGCGTGACGCAGAGCGCGATCAGCGTCGTTCGAACGAGAGGGCGAGCAAAACGGGTGTGGGTCATGTTACGTGATTGTCGTGATGCCACCGGGTGTGGCCGCGACGAGTATAGGGAAACGCGCATCGCTCGTGATGCGCGGCCTGCGTAACAGTATGTAAATTGCGCGTCCGATAAAAACGCCTGGCGACACAGTGAGGCGCGGGCCGGAAGTGGGTCAGACGATCGCGTGAAAAGGGAAGTCAGAAGCGAAAGCCGGTGCCGACGCCGCAGCTGCCGCCAACGCCGCCGCTGCCCCCGCCGACATTGCAAAACACGCCGCAGCCGGCCAACGCCAGCGACAGTGCGACGCCCGTTACAAACATCGTCGCGTACCAGCCGACGCGGCGGCGAATCGCGCCCGGCATCCGCGAGCGGCGGGCGGCGGCGCGCTTCTGCTGAATCGAGACGATGGCGGGAGTGGTATTTCGATGGGACATGACGGGGCCGGAAGATCTGAAAAGCCGACAACCATATCTGCGCCTGGAATGCCAGCAAATACGATAAATCCTAATCTTGGGTGTGTCCTCTAGGCGTCTGACAAATCCATTTCGCAGCGTCCTGATAAAATGTCAGAGCCGCAACGTAGTGGACTGCAAATGAAATTGCTTGATGCACTTGTCGAACAACGGATTGCCGCCGCGGCTGCGCGCGGCGAGTTCGATGATTTGCCGGGAACCGGCGCGCCGCAGGTTCTCGATGACGACGCCCTGGTGCCCGAGGAAGTTCGAGTAGCGAACCGCATTCTGAAGAATGCGGGCTTCGTGCCGCCCGCCGTCGAACAATTGCGAGCGCTGCGCGATCTGCAAAACGAACTGGATGCCGTCAGCGACCGCAACAGCCGCTGCCGCCTGCAAGCGAAGATGCTGGCTCTCGATATGGCACTGGAATCGCTGCGCGGCGGGCCGATGGTGATGCCGCGCGAGTACTGCCGCCGGATCGCGGAGCGCCTGTACGAGCGGGTCGCGGACGAGCCGGCCGCCGGCGCGGGGCCGGCGTGAACACCGGCCCCGCGCCGGCTGTTTTGCCGTCTGCCGTTTCCGTTTCATCTGAAGATTCAGGCGGCGCACTCTGCTCGAACGTGAGCGATGCGAACGCCGACACGCCCGAACCCGCCCCCATTAGCGAACGCGATCGCCGCTTCATGGCGCTCGCGCAGGCTGCCGCCGAAGAGGCGCGCGCCGCCGGCGAGGTGCCTGTCGGCGCGGTGCTGGTCTGCGGCGACGAAGTGATCGCAAAGGGGTTCAATCATCCCATCGGCGGCCACGATCCTTCGGCGCACGCCGAAATGGCCGCACTGCGCGCCGCCGCGCAGAAGCTCGAAAATTACCGGCTGCCGGGATGCGAGCTCTATGTGACGCTGGAGCCTTGCCTGATGTGCGCGGGCGCGATCATGCACGCGCGCATCGCTCGCGTCGTGTACGGCGCGCGCGACCCGAAGACGGGTGCATGCGGCAGCGTCGTCGATGCGTTCGCGAATCCGCAACTGAACCATCACACGACCGTGACGGGCGGCGTGCTCGCAGACGAGTGCGGCGCCGCGTTGCGCTCGTTTTTCGCCGACCGCCGGCGCGCCGCGCGGGAAGCGCGGGCTGCGGCCGCATCGAGCAATGCATCGGACGCGGCCGATCCGCGCCCGGACACCAACCCGACCCACTGACTTGCCACTTCATATGGCCAAGCACCGCACCATCGAACTGATCGCGCCTTCCGGCTATCCACACGATCCGAACGCGGTTCATGTCGCGCTGAAGCGCTTGCGTGCGCAAGGGCATCACGTCGAGAACGTCAGCGCGACGCAGCGGCGCTTTCAGCGGTTCGCCGGCACGGATGGCGAGCGCGCGGCTGAACTCAATCGTCTCGCGGACCCATCGCGCGAACTGCCCGATATCGTGCTCGCCGTGCGCGGCGGGTACGGCGCGGTGCGGCTCCTGCATGGGCTCGACTATCGTGGCCTGCAGCGCCGCCTGGGCGACCAGCCGATCGCCTTTTGCGGCCACAGCGATTTCACGGCGCTGCAGCTGGCGCTGCTGTCGCAGGCGAACGTGAAGACCTTCGGCGGCCCGATGCTCGCCGTCGACTTCGGCGCCGAAAGCGTCAGCGATTTCACGATGAAGCATTTCTGGCACGCGCTGACTTCGGAGACGTTCACGATCTCCAGCACGGCTCCCCAGTCGCAAACCGTCGACGTGACGGGCACGCTGTGGGGCGGCAATCTGGCCGTGATCGCATCGCTGGTCGGCTCGCCGTACATGCCGCCTGTGGAAGGCGGCATCCTGTTTGTCGAGGACGTGAACGAGCAGCCGTTCCGGATCGAGCGGCTGATCTATCAGCTGCATCTCGCGGGCATTCTGGAGCGGCAACAGGCGCTCGTGCTCGGCGATTTCTCGGGCGGCAAGCCGTTCGACTACGACAACGGCTACGATCTGCGCGCGATGGTCGAGCAGGTGAGGTCGGTGATCGGCATTCCGATCGTGACGGGCCTTCAGTTTGGCCATATTCCCGATATGGTGACGCTGCCCGTCGGCGCCGAAGCGCGGCTCGTCGCGGGCGCGCGTGGGTTCAAGCTGACGGTCTCGGGGCATCCCGTGCTCGACTGAAGGTTGCGTTCCCGTTTCACATCCGCGAAGGCGAGGCACTCGCCTTTGTTTTTCAGCATTGAATGCAACTAACGGTCTAGTTCAACCGATACCTCCTAGTCCGGTCACGTCAGCGCAAACCCCGATTTTGTTGACAAAATAGTCTGCAAGACAGCGAGCGATCGAACTGCGCCTATGCGCTGAAAACGAGTGGGGACAACGCCTTCGCCAGGTTTGGGATCATTTTGAGCACGGCAGTCCAAACCAGAATTGTCGTAAATCGACCCGCAAAATTGTTGACAATCTTTATGTCCGTCCTAAGATGGACCCCATAACAGCAAGCTCATCATGTCCGAGACACCCAACGCAACCGCGAGCAGTACGAAACCCGAAGCGATCGCCGAGCGCATCCGCGCCGCGATCCTCGAGCATCGGCTCGCGCCTGGCGCGAAATTGACGGAAGCCCAGTTGTGCGAAGTATTCGGCGTCAAGCGCGGACCGATCCGTCAGGCGCTGGCTCTGCTGTCCACTGACCACCTGGTCGACCTCGAGCCGAACCGCGGCGCGTTTGTCGCGAGTCCGTCGCTGCAGGAAGTGCATGAAGTGTTCGAGATGCGCCGGATCATCGAACTGGCCGTCGTCGACAAGATTTGCGCGAGCCAAGGCTCGCGGCGATTGAAGAACATTGGCGGGATGATCGCTCGGGAGCGCAGGGCGTTCGAATCGCGCGATTTTCCGGCGTGGATCAGGTTGTCGGGCGAGTTCCATACGGAGCTCGCGTCGTTGACAGGCAATACGGTGCTGTGCGATTGCCTGAACGGCCTGGTCGCGCGCTCGACGCTGATCTCGGCGCTGTACGAATCGCTGGGCCGCAGCCCGTGTTCGTTCGAAGACCACGAAGCGATTCTCGCCGCGCTCGACGCCGGCGACGCAAAAACAGCAGGCGCGTTGATATCGCGTCACTTGCAGAGCGTTGAGTTGAAGATGCTGGATCGGCCGGCTAGCGGTGGGACCGATCTGCACGAAGTGTTCGGCACGCGCGCGCCCAGAGCCGCAGCCGGCTGACACGCTGATGGATTGTCGAAGTGCAAGCCTGACGCACGCCCGCGCTCGCTGGCGGTGCGCGCTGCACTGAAGTGAACGGAGCTTGAACAGAAAGTCGACCCAAACGTCGATCGCTACCCCATCCGGTACGCGCCGCACCCGGCACGTGTCGAGACCGAAAGACCGTACGGCGAGGGACGCCCATCAGGCGGCCACGCTCACGCGGCGAAGCCCTGCAGGCATTCGCGGAAAGTGCGCAGGGCCATCAAAACAAGTACGTAAGTACGGAGACATCCGCGGCAACCTGTAAGCGATACGCATGCGAGCCAGCCACATAGTGGGCCGGCCGTGCGCCTGGCATACGCGATGCAATGCTCGTCGATTCCCGTCGGCGTTCCCATCTTTGGAGGAATCCATGGCTCAGTTCAGTGCAGCACCGGATAGTTCGGCAATCCCCGATTACGAGAGCAGCGAACAAGGCGCTCACGCGCTGCCCGCAGGCTACAGCGAACGCCTCTACAACGAAGACCTCGCGCCGTTGAAGCATCAGACGTGGGGCGCCTATAACATCTTCGCGTTCTGGATGTCGGACGTGCACAGTGTTGGCGGTTACGTGTTCGCGGGAAGTCTCTTCGCGCTCGGGCTGACGAGCTGGCAGGTGCTGATCGCGCTGCTCGTCGGCATTACGCTTGTCAACGTGCTGTGCAACATGATCGCCAAGCCGAGCCAGCAGAACGGCGTGCCGTATCCCGTTGCGTGCCGTGCGACCTTCGGCGTGCTGGGCGCCAACGTTCCCGCTGTGATCCGCGGCCTGATTGCGGTTGCGTGGTATGGCATCCAGACGTATCTCGCGTCGAGCGCGCTCGTGATCGTCGTGCTCAAGTTCTTTCCACAGCTGCTGCCCTACGCAGATGTGCATCATCACGGCTTCATGGGCCTGTCGACGATAGGCTGGGCCGGCTTCATGCTGCTGTGGGTGCTGCAGGCACTCGTGTTCTGGAACGGCATGGAGACGATCAAGAAGTTCATCGACTTCGCCGGTCCCGCCGTGTACGTGGTGATGTTCATCCTCGCTGGTTACATGATCTGGCGCGCGGGCTGGAAGAACATCGGCATCAACCTGGGCGGCGTGAAGTATCACGGCATGGAAGTGATCCCGGTGATGATCACGGCGATCTCGCTCGTGGTTTCGTACTTCTCCGGCCCGATGTTGAACTTCGGCGACTTCTCGCGTTATGGCAAGAGCTTCCGCAGCGTCAAGCGCGGCAACTTCTGGGGCTTGCCCGTCAACTTCCTCGCGTTCTCACTGGTGACGGTCGTCACGACGGCTGCGACGCTGCCCGTGTTCGGCGAACTCATTACGGATCCCGTCGAAACGGTGGGCCGCATCGACTATCCGACAGCCGTGATTCTCGGTGCACTGACGTTCACGATCGCGACTATCGGCATCAACATCGTCGCGAACTTCGTTTCGCCTGCATTCGACTTCTCGAATGTGGCGCCGAAGCTCATCAGCTGGCGTGCAGGCGGCATGCTCGCTGCAGTGGCATCGATTTTCATCACGCCGTGGAACCTGTTCAACAACCCGGCAGTGATCCATTACACGCTCGACGTGCTTGGCAGCTTCATCGGACCTTTGTACGGCATCCTGATCGTCGATTTCTTCCTAGTGAAGCGTCAGAAGATCGTGCTCGACGATCTGTACACGGTGTCGGAAAAGGGTTCGTACTGGTATCGCAATGGCGTGAACTATCGTGCAGTCGGTGCCTTGCTGCCGGCTGCAGTGATCGCGGTGATCTGCGTGATGGTGCCGTCGCTGAACGCTCTCGCGAACTTCTCGTGGTTCATCGGTGCGGGACTCGGTGCAGTGTTCTACAGTGTATTGGCTCGCGATCTGCCGCGCGGTGCATAAGAGTTCATCAAAGCGTGCAAGCAATATCTTGCATGGGACGGGAGTAAGCGCTAAAGCGCTAACTCCCGTCGACACAGGAGTCGACATGCGTATCAAACTGATCAACCCGAACACGACGCAACGGATGACGGAAGCCATGGGCCGTTGTGCGCGCGACGTCGTGGCGCCGGGCACGGAGCTGGTGGCGGTGAGCCCGACGATGGGCCCGCCGTCGATCGAAGGCTATTACGACGAGGCGCTCGCCACGCCGGGGCTGCTCGCGGAAATCGAGGCGGGCGAGCGTGACGGCTTCGATGGTTATGTGATTGCATGTTTCGGCGATCCTGGCCTCTACGCGGCGCGCGAACTGGCGCGCGGCCCGGTGATCGGCATCGCGGAAGCGGCGATGCATGCGGCGAGCGTGCTGGCGCCGGGCTTCTCGGTGGTCACGACGCTGTCGCGCACCTGCGGCATGGCGTGGCATCTGGCCGAGCGCTACGGCATGAAGCGCTTCTGCCGCAACGTGCGTGCAACGGATGTCGCCGTACTCGAGCTCGATCAGCCCGGCTCGTCCGCGCGGCGCATCATTCTCGACGAATGCCGGCGCGCGCTCGACGAAGACGGATCGGACGCGATCGTGCTCGGCTGCGCAGGGATGGCCGAACTGTGCCGCGAGATCGAGGACGCACTGGGCGCACCTGTCGTCGAAGGCGTGACGGCGGCTGTGAAGTGGGTCGAAGCGCTGGTTTCGCTGCGGCTGGCTACGGCCAAGCGCGGCGACTATGCGCGTCCGCTCGCCAAGCGCTATGACGGCGAGTTCGCGCGCTTCAGCCCGACGGGCGAGCAGCCAGCTGCGGCGCCTGCCGCCCGGCAAGCCGCCGGGGAAGCACTGCTGCGAGTGAACTCGAGTGCACTACGCGCTGACCCCGCCGCCGATATTGCACCGCACATACACTCAGTCTGACATGCACTATCTGCCCGGGTGTATGGGCGCACCCGGGTGTTTTCGCTACACTGGTTCAACCCTGCCGGCCTTGCCGTAGCGTGTTTTCCCGCTTTTACGACGTCCGCCGGCGCGTACCTGTCAACGCTCACGCCAACCGCTGCGCCATTCATATCATGTCATTCGATCCGAACTATCCGCGCGACCTGATCGGCTACGGCCGCCACCCCGTGCAGGCAAACTGGCCAGGACGCGCGCGCGTCGCGGTCCAGTTCGTGCTCAACTACGAAGAGGGCGGCGAGAACTGCGTGCTGCACGGCGATCCAGGCTCGGAGCAGTTCCTGTCGGAGATCGTCGGCGCGGCGTCGTATCCGGCGCGTCACATGAGTATGGAGTCGATCTATGAATACGGCTCGCGTGCGGGCGTGTGGCGCATCCTGCGCGAGTTCGAGAAGCGCGGCCTGCCGCTGACGGTGTTCGGCGTCGGCATGGCGATCGAGCGACACCCGGAGCTTGCGCGCACCTTTGTCGAGTTGGGCCATGAAATTGCGTGTCACGGCTATCGCTGGATTCACTATCAGGACATGTCGCCGGAGCGCGAAGCCGAGCATATGCGCCTCGGCATGGAAGCGATCGAACGCGTGACGGGCCAGCGGCCGCTCGGCTGGTACACGGGCCGCGACAGTCCCAATACGCACCGGCTGGTCGCCGAATACGGCGGCTTTCTGTACGACTCCGATAACTACGGCGACGACCTGCCGTTCTGGATGGATGTCGAAGTGACGGGCGGCGCGAAAGTGCCGCAACTGATCCTGCCGTACACGCTCGACACCAACGACATGCGTTTCGCCACGCCGCAAGGCTTCAACACGGCGGACCATTTCTTCACCTATCTGCGCGACGCATTCGACGTACTGTACGAAGAGGGCGACGAAGCGCCCAAGATGCTGTCGATCGGCATGCACTGCCGCCTGCTCGGCCGCCCGGGCCGCTTCCGCGCGCTGCAGCGGTTTCTCGATCACATCGAAAAGCACGAGCGCGTGTGGGTGACACGGCGTGTCGATATCGCGCGTCACTGGCGCGAGCATCATCCTTATCAACAACAGGACAACCGCGGGGCTGCGGCATGAAGGCGATGCAATACACACTGGACCAACTCAGCAGCATCTCGACCGACGCGTTCGTCGCGGCGCTGTCGGGCATCTTCGAGCATTCGCCGTGGGTCGCCGAAGTGGCTGCGGCGCAGCGGCCGTACGCGAGCATCGACGCGTTGCATCAGACGATGTCGAACGCCGTCGAAACGGCAGGCGAGGCGAAGCAGCTCGCGCTCATCAACGCTCACCCGGAGCTCGCGGGCAAGGCGGCCGTGCGTGGCGAATTGACGGCTGAATCGACGCGCGAGCAAAGCGGCGCGGGCCTCGGTCAATGCACGCAGGAAGAGTTCGACAAGCTGCTGCGCCTGAACGCGGCGTATCGTGAGAAGTTCGGTTTTCCGTTCATTCTCGCCGTGCGCGGCTATGACCGGCACGGCATCATCGCGAACTTCGAAGCGCGCGTGAACAACAGCCGCGCCGACGAACTGCGCGCGAGTCTCGACCAGATCTACCGCATTGCGCGTTTTCGTCTCGACGATCTGATCAGCCCCTGATCGCTGGGATATCGTCGCACATTCACGCATTTACAAAGCAACAACCAGACTGCAAGGAAGACAACGATGGCACTCCCGATTCTCGACCCCAACGCACCCGACTTCACGCGCCGTTTCGTGAACCTCGCGGACCCGCGTCTTGGCGCACAGGCGCTCGAAGCCAGCGACGATTTTTTCGCGCCGAAAGACCGCATGCTGAATCCGGAGCCGGCCGTTTTCATTCCTGGCAAGTACGACGAGCACGGCAAGTGGATGGATGGCTGGGAAACGCGCCGCAAGCGCACGACGGGCTATGACTGGTGCGTCGTGAAGCTCGCGCGTCCGGGCGTCATCAAGGGCCTCGATCTCGATACCAGCCATTTCACGGGCAACTTCCCGCCGGCGGCATCGGTGGAAGCGGCTCGCGTCGTCGATGGCGCGCCGAACCAGTCGACGCAATGGACGGAGATCGTCCCGTCGACCACATTGCAAGGTAACAGCCACCACTACCTCGAAGTGGGCGACACGAACGCGTACACGCACCTGCGCGTGAACATCTATCCGGACGGCGGCATCGCGCGTCTGCGCGTGTACGGCCAGCCGCAGGTCGATTGGGCGGGCGCGAGTCGCACCGATCTGTTCGACCTCGCCGCGATGGAAAACGGCGCCTACCTGGTTGGCGCGAACAACCAGCACTTCGGCGCCGCATCGACGCTGCTGATGCCGGGCCGCGGCGTCAACATGGGCGACGGCTGGGAAACGCGCCGTCGCCGCGAACCGGGCAACGACTGGGCAATCGTCGCGCTCGCGCAGCCCGGGGTCATCAAGAAGATCGAAGTCGATACGGCGCACTTCAAGGGCAACTATCCGGACCGCTGCTCGATCCAGGCGGCGTATGTGACGGGCGGCACCGATAGTTCGCTGATCACGCAGGCGATGTTCTGGCCGGTGCTGCTTGGCGAGCAGAAGTTGCAGATGGACAAGCAGCACTTCTTCGAAAGCGAGATCGCGGCGCTCGGTCCCGTCACGCATATCCGCTTCAACATCATTCCTGATGGCGGCGTGTCGCGTCTGCGTTTGTGGGGCACGCTCGCATCATGAAGACACTCGCTATCGAACCGCTGACACGCGAAGCGTTCGCGCCGTTCGGCGATGTGATCGAGCTGGAAGGTGCGAAGCAGATCCCGATCAATCTCGGCACGACGATCCGTTATCACGATCTCGCGAAGGTCGACGTCACGGATGAAAACGGCCGCACGCTCGTCAATCTGTTCCGCGGACAGCCGCGCGCGCTGCCGTTCGAAATCACGATGATGGAGCGGCATCCGCTTGGTTCGCAAGCGTTCATTCCGTTGAACGACAAGCCTTATCTGGTTGTCGTGGCGCCTGCCGGCGAGCTGGATGAGTCGATGATTCGCGCGTTCGTCACGAGCGGCTGGCAAGGCGTGAACTACGCGAAGGGCGTGTGGCATCATCCGCTGCTCGCGTTGGGCGAGGTGAGCGATTTCATCGTCGTCGATCGTGGCGGTGATGGGCTGAATCTCAATGAGCAGAATCTGCGCGAATCGCAGTGGTTGACGGAAGACGCGATGAATGCGCTGGTCGTCTGAGTCTGGCGCGCTGTGCTTAGGTTCGAATTGCGCGGTTTGGTAGTGTGACTGGTTGTGGTTGAAAAAGGCCCATTGCGACGGGAGTCGCAATGGGCCTTTGCTTTGGTGTGCGTGTTGTGCGTGTTGCGCGTGCCGTATGAAATCGCGCAGAATCGCGGGCGGCATTGATCATATGCAGGCAAACATCTATCCACGGGAAAACATGCAACCGTCACTGAACCGGGTTCTGTTGTACGTGAAGGACGTCGAACGCGCGTGTGAGTTTTATCAACGCTACTTCGGATTCACGTCTACGCGCGATAACGATGACCGTATCGTCGAACTGACTCCGCCGCACGGCGGCGCGATCCTGATGATTCACCCTGCCGCGAAAGGCGTCAAAGCAGGGCAAGCAACCGTCAAGCTGGTGTTCGACGTCGAAGACGTGGAAGCGTTCAAGACGCGTTGCGCAGATGCAGGACTCGTATTCGGCGCGACGCATCGCGCGGACGGCTACAGCTTTGCGAATGCAAAAGACCCGGATGGCAATTCCGTGTCGATTTCCAGTCGAGGCTTTCGCGTGGGACGTTGAGCGTGCGTGGTGATGCTGCCGTGCCGTCACGGAAATAAAAAAAGCGGACTGCCGCTTGCGCGAACCGCCCGCTAACCTCGAAGAACCGGGCTTGCGCCCGTCATCGACACCTCATTCGTTAATTCACCGCACCGCCCTGGAACCACGCGGCGATCTTCTGCCGTTCCTCGTCGGTCATGTGCGTGACGTTGCCAAGCGGCATCGCCTTCAGCGTCACGGCCTGCTGATAGATGCGCTGCGCGTTCGTCGAGATTTCTGCCGGCGTATCGAGCAGCACGCCAGCGGGTGCACTGCCCATCATCGTCGGATGCGCGGAGTGGCAGGCGACGCAGCGCTGCTGCAACACGGGCACGATGTCGGCCGTCTTCACGACGGGCGCGTTCGCTGCTTCCGCCACGGGAACGACGGGCTTCGGCATCGTCCAGAACAGCGCGCCGAACATCAGCACGATGCCGGCGAGCGGCAGATACCACAGCACCTGGCCGCGATGACGCATCACGAAGAACTGACGGATCAGCGCGCCCGCCAGCATGATGACGACCAGCACGGCCCAGTTGTACGGATGCGTGTACGTCATCGCATAGTGATTCGACAGCATCGCGAACACGACGGGCAGCGTGAAGTACGTGTTGTGGACAGAGCGCTGCTTGCCACGCTTGCCGTAGATCGGGTTGGGCGTTTCGCCCTTGAGCATCGCGGCGACCATCTTGCGCTGGCCGGGGATGATGACGAAGAACACGTTCGCCGACATGATCGTCGCGAGCATCGCGCCCATGATCAGATACGCTGCGCGGCCCGCGAAAATGTGACACGCGAGGAACGCGGCGATCAGCACATAGATGCCCACGCAGATGCCGAGCACCTTGTCCTTGTTGCCGAGCAGCCGGCACAGCGAGTCATACACGATCCAGCCTGCGGCGAGAAACCCGAGCGCCGAGAAGATCGCGACGACGGGGCCCATGTCGAGCACGTTCTTGTCGATCAGATACGTGTTCGGTGCGAACAGATACAACACCGTGAAGAGACCGAAGCCGGACAGCCACGTCGTGTACGACGGCCACTTCGACCAGTGCAGGTCATCGGGCATTTCGGGCGGTGCGACGGTGTACTTCTGCATGTTGTAGAAGCCGCCGCCGTGCACATGCCACAGCTCGCCGAACACGCCGCGCCGGCGCTGGTTCGGGTCGGTGGGCGGCTTCAGGCTGTTGTCGAGCGCAACGAAATAGAACGACTCGCCGATCCATGCAATCGCGGCGATAACGTGAAACCAGCGAATCGCGAGATTCAGCCAGTCGGTGATAAAGCCTTCCATGAAACTCCTCCACTCCTGATTCGTTGTTCGCGCAGCATCTCGGGTGTTGCGCGGCATGCGGGGTTGTTGCGCCGGTGCATGTCCGCTATCGGATCAGTGCATGCAACGGCAATCGGATGAAATCGGGTGCCGATCGATCACGGGTCTCTGGCTTGCGCTTCGCGAATGTCTCCATGTCATCTGCGAAATGCACGCATGCGCACGATCTTGCACGCGACGCCGTTCGCGTCAGCTGCCGCGATAGGTGCTGTAAGCCCAAGGCGACACCAGCAGCGGCACGTGATAGTGCGCACCCGCATCCGCAACGCCGAAACGCAGCACGACGCGATCGACGAAGCGCGGTTCGGGCACTTTGGTGCCGATCGACGCAAAATAGTCGCCGGCATGGAACACCAGTTCATATTCGCCGACGGCGAGTGCATCGCCCTCGAGCAGCGGCTCGTTGCAGCGGCCGTCGTGATTGGTGGTGGTGGTTTTGAGCGCACGGCGCGTGTCGCCGGAAAGCGCAAAGAGTTCGACCTTGATGTCGGCGCCGGGACGGCCGTTGGCCGTGTCGAGCACGTGGGTAGTGAGCTTGCCCATTCGCGATTGTCCTTGTGTGGATGCGAGGTTTCAGCGGCGGCCCGATCCATTACACGTTGCGGCGGATCGAGGCTCCACGTCAGTGGCTACATACCCGTCGGCGGTTTGAAGCGAGCGCCGTGACATCCATTGTAGAAACATTGTTCACCTCCGCGAGCCAGCGATAGGAAAGATAATCGCTACCGCATGACGCCCCGCTGCCGCCCATCGGACAGGCAGTCCGATGCAGGCTTGGCGGGCGGCGCCGCACGGTTCCGATCGTACCGGCGCCAAAAATACCGACTATATGCACGTCGTGAACTTCGGTATCGCAATGGCGCGAGTTGCCAGCGTAATTTTGTCGCCCGAAGGTTACGTCCATGCGCGGCACGGCTGCGCATCCCGAAGACGGCGGAGCACGCTGGGTAACCGGGCCAACTGCGTTCGAACGGACGCGACGGCACGGTGGCGTGCCGGCGACATCGCGTTCGAACGACTTTTGCACTTGCCCGGACAACCGCAGGCTGCGGCGACGGCAGAACGATGCAGCTTTGAGCGGCTACATGCCGGCAGAGCAGCGCGAGGGCGCAGCATCGTGCAGCGGCCTCATCGGCGGCAACACAGGGCAGCACTGGAGAAACGAATGACGATGCAAACCAATTCAACCGCCGCGAGCGGGACGAGCGGCCAACGCGGCAAGACGATGCTCGTCAGGCATGCGGATGTGCTGGTCACGATGGACGGCGAGCGGCGCGAGCTGCGCGACGGCGGCCTCTATATCGAAGATAACCGGATCGTCGCGGTCGGCCGGTCGGATGAACTGCCCGACGTAGCCGACGAAATCCTCGACATGAAGGGCCATCTGGTGATTCCCGGCCTCGTCAACACACACCACCACATGTATCAGAGCCTGACGCGCGCTATACCCGCTGCGCAGGACGCCGAGCTGTTCGGCTGGCTGACCAGCCTGTACAAGGTGTGGGCGAATCTCACGCCGGAAATGATCGAGGTGTCGACGCTCACGGCGATGGCCGAACTGCTGCTGTCGGGCTGCACGACGTCGAGCGATCACCTGTACATCTATCCGAACGGCAGCCGGCTCGACGACAGCATCGCCGCCGCACGCCGCATCGGCATGCGGTTTCATGCGAGCCGCGGCAGCATGAGCGTCGGGCAGAAGGACGGCGGCCTGCCGCCGGACTCCGTCGTCGAGAAGGAAGCCGACATTCTGAAAGACACGCAGCGTCTGATCGAGACATACCACGACGAAGCGCGTTACGCGATGTTGCGTGTCGTCGTTGCACCGTGCTCGCCGTTCTCGGTGAGCCGCGATCTGATGCGTGAGTCGGCGGCCATGGCGCGGCACTACGGCGTGTCGCTGCATACGCACCTCGCCGAGAACGTGAACGATATTGCATATAGCCGCGAGAAGTTCGGCATGACACCGGCAGAATATGCAGAGGACCTCGGCTGGATTGGTCACGATGTATGGCATGCGCACTGCGTGCAGCTCGACGATGCCGGAATCCGGCTGTTCGCGCGCACGGGAACCGGCGTCGCGCATTGTCCGTGTTCGAACATGCGGCTCGCATCGGGCATCGCGCCCGTGAAGAAGATGCGGCTCGCGGGCGTGCCTGTCGGCCTGGGCGTCGACGGTTCGGCGTCCAACGACGGCGCGCAGATGGTCGCCGAAGTGCGTCAGGCGCTGCTGTTGCAGCGGGTCGGCTTCGGACCGGATGCGATGACTGCGCGCGAGGCGCTCGAGATCGCGACGCTCGGCGGCGCGAAAGTGCTGAACCGCGACGATATCGGCGCGCTGGCGCCCGGCATGGCGGCGGACTTCGTGTCGTTCGATCTGCGGCAACCGCTCTTTGCGGGCGCGCTGCACGATCCCGTCGCGGCGCTGGTGTTCTGTGCGCCGTCGCACGTCTCGACGGGCGTGATTGGCGGAAAGGTGGTGGTGAAGGACGGCGTGCTGACCACGGTGGATCTCGGACCGGTGATCGAGCGGCATAACCGTCTCGCTCAGACGCTGTATGAAAGTGCAGCCTGAACGCGTGGCATGAAAGCGGGGCGGCGGCGCGGAGCCGTCGCCTGCACCTTAGTGCCTTGCATGCTGTGAGTGAAAGGAAAACTACTTCGCAATCAAAGTCTTGGTCGCTTCGGCGACGAGGCTACGCAACCAGCGCACTTCATCGGAGTAGTGCACACGCTCATGCCACAGCTGGTAATACTGCATCGGCGGGAAATCCAGCGGCGCGGGCACGACGGTCAATGGCAGGAACTTCGCGTAGTAGTCGGCGAACAGGCGCGTGGTGGTGAAGATCAGATCGGATTTGATCAGCACGTACGGCGCGAGGTTGAAGTAGGGCAGCGTGACGACGACATGGCGCTTGAGGCGCTCGCGCGCGAGATGCACGTCGATCGCGCCGCGCTGGCCGACGGAATAGGGCGTCGGTGCGAGATGCGGTGCGTTCAGATACTGGTCGAGCGTCAGGCCGCCGCGTTTTGCGAATGGATGCGTGTTGCTCATCAGGCACACGATCTGGTCGACGAACAGATTGGACAGGTGCAGTTGCTCGGGCGGTTCCGGCCAGTTTCCGACCACGATGTCGAGCTTGCCGTCCTCGAGCGCCAGTTCGTAGTCGAACGCGGGGCCGAGCGAGTGGAACTCGAGTGTCGCGTTCGGCGCGGCCTGGCGGAAGCGCTCGACGACGGTCGGCACGAACAGGACGTTCAGATAGTCCGGGCAGCCGATCCGGTAGCAGCGGATCGACGTCGCAGGATCGAAGTTGTGTTGCTGAAATTTAATGCGTTCGATTTCGCGCAGTGCATTTTGCACGGGTTCGAGCAGGCGCAGCCCGTACTCGGTCGGCACCATGCCGGATTTGCCGCGCACGAGAAGCGGGTCGCCCGTGATGTCGCGCAGCCGACGCAGCGCGGCGCTGATCGCGGGTTGCGACTGGTTTAGTTTGACGGCGGCGCGGGTGACACTGCGCTCCATCAGAAGGGTGTGCAAGACGCGCAGTAGGTAGGTGTCGATCGCCTCGCGTTGCTGACTCATGACTTCTCCGAAATATATGTCCTGGCTGATCGAACAGGCTTGGGGGTATATGCGTTTTAATATAGAGATAAGAAGCCGTCAAGGGTGGGATACCCGCAAACCACGCTGCGGCGCGGCTCTGCGGGAATTTTGGCGGCTCGACTGGGAGGAGCGATTTCGGTATCGTCGATCGGCTGCGGTAGCACGACGCGCGCGTCCGGGGCCGGAATTTCGAGCGGGATTTGACCTGGCGTTCAAACGGGATTCGAGCAGGACTCAAGTGGGGAGCGCGCGAGCGACGCTCCGTGCCGCCGGCCACACGCGTAATACGGAACAACATGAGCGACACACCTAACGGCGGCCCGACGGGCAGCAGCGCATACGCAAACGGCGCAAACCGTAGCGACGGCGCCACAGCGCGCCTCGCACTGACGGGCATCAGCAAGCAATATCCTGCAGTTCGCGCGAACGACGACGTCACGCTGATCGTCGCTCCCGGTGAAATTCATGCAGTGCTCGGCGAAAACGGCGCGGGCAAGAGCACGCTGATGAAGATCATCTACGGCGCGGTGCGCCCGGATGCAGGCGAGATCCGCTGGGAAGGCCAGCTCGTCGAGATCGCGAACCCGGCCGCGGCGCGCAAGCTCGGCATCGGCATGGTGTTCCAGCACTTCTCGCTGTTCGAGACGCTGACGGTCGGCGAGAACATCGCGCTCGCGCTCGACGAGCCATTCGATCTGAAGGTACTGGGAAAGCGCATCCGCGAAGTGTCGGCGGAGTACGGACTGGACATCGATCCCCAGCGTCACGTGCACAGCCTGACAGTGGGCGAGCGGCAGCGCGTCGAAATCGTGCGCTGCCTGTTGCAGAATCCGCGTCTGCTCATCATGGACGAGCCGACCTCGGTGCTCACGCCGCAAGCCGTGCGCAAGCTGTTCGGGACGCTGCGGCGGCTCGCATCGGAAGGCTGCAGCATTCTTTACATCAGCCACAAGCTCGACGAAATCCAGGAACTCTGCGACACGGCTACCGTGATGCGCGGCGGCAAGGTGACAGGCCGCGTGACGCCGCGCGAAGAGACGCATGCATCCCTTGCGCAGCTGATGGTCGGCCACTCGCTGCCCGATTACGAGCGCCGCGTGCACACACCGGGCGATGTACTGCTCGACGTGAAAAATCTTTCATCTGCCAGCGACGATCCGTTCGGGACCTCGCTCGCCGATGTGTCGTTCAGCGTGCATGCAGGTGAAATATTCGGCATCGCGGGCGTATCGGGTAACGGTCAGGCGGAACTGCTGGCGGCGCTCTCGGGCGAGCACAAGGGCAATCGCGCCGATGCCGTGACGATCTGCGGCAAACCTGCTGGCAAGCTCGGCGCGGCGGCGCGTCGCCGGCTAGGCTTTGCCTTCGTGCCCGAAGAGCGGCTGGGACGCGGCGCGGTGCCCGCCATGTCGCTCGCGGAAAACGCGTTGCTGACGGCGCATCGGCAACAGATGGTGCGTTCGGGGTGGATCGACGCGGGCGCAATGCGCGCGTTCGCGAAGCGCTGCATCGAATCGTTCGACGTGCGTTGCGGCGGCGACGGCGCGCTCGCGCAGAGCCTGTCGGGCGGCAATCTGCAGAAATTCATCGTCGGCCGCGAGATTCTGCAGGCGCCGAAGGTGCTCGTCGTCGCGCAGCCGACCTGGGGTGTCGACGTCGGCGCGGCCGCGTTCATCCGACAGCAGTTGCTGGATCTGTCGGCGCGCGGCGTCGCGATTCTGGTGATATCCGAAGAACTCGAGGAACTGTTCGACATTTGCGACCGGATCGCCGTCATTGCGCGCGGGCGCATGTCGCCGGCCCGCATGACGGGCGACACCAACGCGGAAGAAATCGGCCGCTGGATGGCCGGGCTGTTCGGCGACCGCGAGGGCACACCGCCGGAAGGTGCACCCCCGTCCGCGGGGCACCCGGCACATGCATGAAATGTGATGCACGCACTGAAGTGCTTACGAATGCAACTGCACAGACAACATCGACAACACGCACAATGATTCTTCCGTATCGACTCGAAGCCCGCACGTCGCCGTCACGAACGATGCAGCTTGCCGTGCCGCTGATCGCCGCGCTTCTCACGCTTGTGATCGGCTATCTGATTTTCAGTCTCGTCGGGCGTGACCCGGGGCAGGCGATGGCCGCGTTTTTCATCGAGCCGCTGTCGAGCGTCAATGGCTGGGCCGAACTGCTGCTGAAGGCGTCGCCGTTGTGCCTGATCGCGCTGGGCCTTGCCATCGGCTACCGCGCGAACGTGTGGAACATCGGCGCGGAAGGGCAGATGCTGCTCGGCGGTATTGCGGCGAGCGGTGTCGCGATCTACTTCGATCAGGCGACCGGCTGGTGGATCCTGCCGGCCATGATGATCGCGGGCGTGCTGGGCGGCATGGCGTGGGCCGCGATTCCCGCGCTGCTCAAAAGCCGCTTCAACACCAACGAGATTCTCACGAGCCTGATGCTCACCTACGTGGCCACGCAGTTGCTGATCTATCTCGTCAGCGGTCCCTGGCGCGACCCGCAGGGTATGAATTTCCCGCTCTCCGAAATGTTCTCAGGCGATGCACTGTACCCGACGTTCTATGGAGACTGGCACTGGAAATTTCTGAAGGGCACGCGGCTGAACGCGTCGATCTTCGTGACGATCGTCGCGATCCCGCTCGTGTGGCTGTTCATGCGCAAGAGTTTCGCGGGTTTCCGGATGAACGTCGGCGGTCTTGCGCCGCTGGCCGCGCGCTACGCAGGCTTCTCCGACAAGAAAACGATCTGGACGTCGTTGCTGATCAGCGGCGGCCTCGCGGGACTCGCGGGCATGGGCGAAATCTCCGGTCCCATCGGCCAGTTGCAGGCGACGTGGTCGCCGGGCTACGGCTTCACGGCGATCATCGTCGTGTTCGTTGGACGGCTGCATCCCGTCGGCATCGTGCTCGCGAGTCTGCTGATGGCTTTGCTCTACCTCGGCGGCGAAGCCGTGCAGACGTCGATGCAGCTGCCGCAGGCGTTGTCGGGCGTGTTCCAGGGGCTGCTGCTGTTCTGTCTGCTCGGTGCGGACCTGTTCGTCAACTATCGCGTGCGCCGTCGCGGCATCGCGGCATCGTAAAACCGTCGAAACAGATCAAATCTCATGGATATTCAACAAGCCAGCGCGCTCACGTCGAGTGCCGTCGTCGCAGCGATTCCGCTGATGTTCGCCGGCGTCGGCGAACTCGTCACCGAGAAGTCGGGCGTGCTCAACCTCGGCGTGGAAGGGATGATGCTGATGGGCGCCGTGACCGGCTACGCGGTGACGGCCGTGACGGGCAACCCGTGGCTCGGCGTGCTCGCCGCGATCGGCGCGGGCATCGCAATGTCGCTGCTGTTCGCGTTTCTCGTGCTGTCGATGCTCGCAAACCAGGTCGCGACCGGGCTCTCGCTGACGATCTTCGGCATCGGCCTGTCGGCCTATGTCGGCAAGCCGTACACGTCGGCGGCCGTGCGCGAGTCCATCGGCACGTGGGTCATTCCCGGCCTCTCGAAGATTCCCGTGCTCGGACCTGCACTATTCAGCCTGACGCCGCTCGACTACCTCGCGTTCATCATGTTCGGCGTCGTCGGCTGGTTTCTGTATCGCACGCGCGCCGGGCTGGTGCTGCGCTCGGTCGGCGAGTCGCCGCAGGTCGCGCATTCGGTCGGGTTTCCCGTGATCGGCGTGCGCTATGGCGCGACGCTGTTCGGCGGCGCGATGGCCGGGCTCGCCGGCGGCTACTACTCGATCGTCAATCTGCATTTGTGGCAGGAGCAGTTGACTTCAGGTCGTGGGTGGATTGCGCTGGCGCTCGTCGTGTTCGCGACGTGGCGTCCGGGGCGTCTGCTTATCGGTGCACTATTGTTCGGGGCAGTGACGGGCCTGCAGTTTTATGCACAGGCGATCGGCGTTCCGGTGCCGACGCAGTTCCTCGCGATGCTGCCGTACGTTGCAACGGTCGTTGTGCTCGTGCTGATTTCGCGCAATCCGAACACGATTCGCCTGAATGCGCCCGCGTCGCTCGGCAAGCCATTCTTCGCGGCGGGCTGAGCTCGGCGTCCAGCGATGCATGACAGTGCATGCCAGTTCATCAAGTAAAAACATCTGATTCGACGACAGGAGAAAACATGAAGAAAAGAACCATGCTGAGCGCACTGGCGTTGGCCGCCGCAACGCTGGCGACGGGCGGCGCGCTGACGCAGAGTGCGCAGGCGGCCGATGTCCCTGGCGTAGCATTCGTGTATCTCGGCAACCCCGGCGATGCCGGCTGGACCTACGCGCACGACCAGGGCTCGAAGGAAGCGGAAGCGAAGTTCGGCAACAAGATCAAGATCACGCGTGTCGAGAACGTGCCCGAGTCCGCCGACTCGGAGCGCGTGTTCCGCGATCTGGCAAACAAGGGCAACAAGATCATCTTCGGTTCGAGCTTCGGCTTCCAGGACTTCGAACTCAAGGTTGCGAAGGACTTCCCGGACACGGTCTTCCTCCACGCAACGGGTTACAAGAAGGCAGCAAACTTCGGCACGTACGACGTTCGCATGTATCAGGGTGCCTATCTGGCAGGCGTCGCCGCTGGTTACGTGACGAAGACGAATACACTCGGCTTCGTCGCTTCCGTGCCGATTCCTGAGGTGGTGCGCAACATCAATGCATACACGCTCGGCGCGCGTTCGGTGAACCCGAAGGTGCACACGAAGGTCATCTGGATCAACAGCTGGTTCGATCCGGGCAAGGAAAAGCAGGCCGCCGAAACGCTGATCGGGCAGGGCGCGGACGTGCTGCTCCAGAACACCGATTCGAGCGCGACGCTGGCAACGGCTGCGGAAAAGCATGTGCATGCATTCGGCTGGGACTCGGACATGAAGAAGTTCGGTCCCGAGGCGCATCTGGGTTCGGTGGTCGCGCACTGGGGCGTGTACTACTCGGCTGCGATCCAGCAGGTGCTGGACGGCAAGTGGAAGAACGATCCCGTGTGGTGGGGCATTCCGCAGAAGGCCGTCAATCTCGAAGACATGAACACGACGGCAATTCCCGCCAACGCGATGAAGGATGTCGACGCGAAGCGCGCGGAACTGGCAAGCGGCAAGTGGGATGTGTTCACGGGCCCGATCAAGGACCAGACGGGGGCAGTGAAAGTGCCGGCTGGGAAGACGCTTGCCGATCCTGAACTGCAGCGTCTGAACTGGTACGTCGAAGGCGTGGACGGTTCGTTGCCGAAGTGACGCCGCAGGCACGCGGGATTCGTGCGGGGTTTGCTTTCCGCGATTGAAAGGCATGCAGTGCGCGTCTGTCGCGTCATGCACTAACGCCAAAAGCTGCATCCGGTTTTGTACCGGATGCAGCTTTTTTTCATGGTTGCGCGGATCGTGCCGCCTGCAGGCTGCACGCTTCATGCAACCCGCTGCGCGACTTCTCCCGGTCTCAATCGTCGATCCGCAATCCGACCTTCAGTGTCACTTGCCAGTGCGAGACCTTGTTGTCTTCGATGTGACCGCGCGTTTCGATGACCTGGAACCAGTGCAGATTGCGCAGTGTTTTTCCGGCTTTTTCGATCGCGCAGCGGATCGCGTCGTCGCTGGACTTCGTTGACGAGCCCGTTAGCTCGATCTGCTTGTACACGTGGTCGCTCATGATTCACCTCCTGATGGTCCAAAAAGTATAGGCAATGACTGTTGCGTGTCGAACGCGATTCATGCCGCACATCGCGTGCCCGGCATGCTGCAACGCGATGCGGCCGGTATGATGAACAGTTCACATGCCGTCGTTCGGCGGTGGAGGCAGTCCGTTGCGTGCGGTGCATTAAATGGAGGAGAGAGAAGTGGAGATCGGTTTTTGCGGACCGGGCTTGATGGGGGCGCCCATGATTCGTCATTTGCTGGGTGCAGGTCATGCAGTGCAGGTGTGGAACCGCACGCGAGCCAAAGCGGAGGCACTGGTGGCGGACGGCGCGGCGGTCGCGTCGACACCCGCTGGACTCGTCGGCAGGGCTGAAGCCATTTTCCTGTGCGTGCTCGACGCGGCGGCTGTCGAAGAAGTCGTGTTCGGCGCGAACGGCATCGTACCGGGCGTGCTCGAGGCGAAAGGCAACAGCCGCGTGCGCTGGATCGTCGATCACGGCAGCATCCCACCGTCGGCGACGCGCGCGTTCGCCGCGCGGGCGGCGGAAGCGAACATCGGCTGGATCGACGCGCCCGTCTCGGGTGGCGTGGCGGGCGCGATCGCCGGAACGCTCGCTGTCATGGCCGGCGGCGAGGCCGCTGACGTCACGGCCGTCACGCCCGTCATCGAGTCCTATGCGGCTCGCGTCACGCACATGGGCGCAGCGGGCGCGGGACAGACCACCAAGCTGTGCAACCAGGCGATCGTGACGTCGACGGTGGCGGCCATTGCCGAGGCCGTCAGCCTCGCGCAGCGCAGCGGCATCGACGCCGCACGGCTGACGCAGGCGCTCGCTGGCGGCTGGGCCGACTCGGTGCTGCTGCAGACCTTCGTGCCGCGCATGACGGAGTCGGGTCAGCCGCCCATCGGCGCGCTGAGCACGTTCCAGAAGGATGTAGACACCATTGCCGCCGCCGCTTACGAAACAGGCACTCCAATGCCGGTTTCGGGCGCAGTGCAGCAACTGTTGCGTCTCGGTGCAGCCATGGGACTGGCGGATGCAGATTTGTCCGGTTTCATCGACGTGTTGCACACGCCGCGTAAAAAAGGGTAGCAGGACGCTCGCGGCAGGCCTGGAGCGCGGCGCGCGTGATGCGATAACCTGCTAAAATACTAGGTTTTTCGCCGATCTATCATTCAAAGGGACGCGCCGTGCTGTCTACTGCCAACATCACCATGCAATTCGGGCCGAAGCCCCTGTTCGAGAACATCTCGGTCAAATTCGGCGAAGGCAACCGCTACGGCCTGATCGGCGCGAACGGTTGTGGTAAGTCGACGTTCATGAAGATCCTGGGCGGCGATCTGGAGCAAAGCTCGGGCAACGTGATGCTCGAGCCGAACGTTCGTCTCGGCAAGCTGCGCCAGGACCAGTTCGCTTACGAAGACGTGCGCGTGCTCGACGTCGTGATGATGGGCCACACGGAAATGTGGGCGGCGATGACCGAACGCGACGCGATCTACGCGAACCCGGAAGCGACCGACGACGACTACATGCACGCAGCCGAACTGGAAGCGAAGTTCGCCGAGTACGACGGCTACACGGCCGAAGCGCGCGCGGGTGAACTGCTGCTCGGCATCGGTATCTCGATAGACCTGCACAATGGTCCGATGAGCAACGTCGCGCCGGGCTGGAAGCTGCGCGTACTGCTCGCGCAGGCGCTGTTCTCGAAGCCGGACGTGTTGCTGCTCGACGAACCGACCAACAATCTGGACATCAACTCGATCCGCTGGCTCGAAGACGTGCTGAACGAGTACGACTCGACGATGATCATCATCTCGCACGATCGACACTTCCTGAACCAGGTCTGCACGCACATGGCGGACATGGACTACGGCACGCTGAAGGTCTACCCCGGCAACTACGACGACTACATGCTCGCGAGCACGCAGGCGCGCGAGCGTCAGCAGGCTGCGAATGCAAAGGCCAAGGAACGTGTCGCCGACCTGCAGGATTTCGTGCGCCGCTTCTCGGCCAACAAGTCGAAGGCACGCCAGGCAACCAGCCGTCTGAAGATGATCGACAAGATCAAGATCGAGGAATTCAAGCCGTCGTCGCGTCAGAACCCGTTCATCCGCTTCGAGTACGAGAAGAAGCTGCACAATATTGCAGTGGTCGCGGACAGCATTACGAAGAAGTACGACCGCACGATCTTCAGCAACTTCAGCCTCAGTGTGCAACCGGGCGAGCGCATCGCGATCATCGGTGAGAACGGCGCGGGCAAAACGACGCTGCTGCGTTCGCTGCTCGGTAATCTGAGTGTCGACCATGGTTCGGTCAAGTGGGCCGAAAACGCGAACGTCGGCTACATGCCGCAGGACACGTACGAAGAGTTCCCGAGCGACGTCACGCTGATGGACTGGATCGACCAGTACCGCAAGGAAGGCGACGACGAGCAGATGGTGCGCGGCACGCTGGGCCGGCTGCTGTTTAATGCAGACGACATCAGGAAGTCGGTGAAAGTGCTGTCGGGCGGCGAGAAAGGCCGCATGATCTGGGGTAAGCTGATGCTCGGTCGCCACAATGTGCTGCTGATGGACGAGCCGACCAACCACATGGACATGGAGTCGATCGAATCGCTGCAGATCGCGCTGGACAAATACGACGGTACTTTGATCTTCGTTTCTCACGACCGTGAATTCGTGAGCGGGTTGGCGAACCGGATCATCGAGGTGAAGACGGATGGCACGCTGACTGACTTCGGCGGCAACTACGAAGACTTCCTTTCGAGTCAGGGCGTGCAGTAAGCGTTACCGCATCGATTCAGGCGAAAACCCGCTTCTTGCGAAGCGGGTTTTTTATTGCCCGCTGCCGATGCATCTTGCGCTCTCGCGCCGATTCCTCTTGTGCGTGTCCGATCGCGTCGTTTCGCCACGAGTAAAATGGACAGACTATCCAGGAGACAGGACGCAAGACAATGAAGACCTTCGAGCATTTCTACATCGCCGGCAAATGGATCAAGCCGTGCGGCACAGGCATGATCGATGTGATCGACTCGAGCACGGAAGAAGTGATGGGCCGCATTCCCGAGGGCGTCGAAGCCGATGCCGAGGCGGCCATTGCCGCTGCACGCGCTGCTTTCGACAGCTGGGCCGCGACGCCGCCGAAGGAGCGCGGCGCGTACCTGCAAAAAATTGCAGACAATCTCAAGGCGCGAACCGATGAACTCGCGGGCTACATCTGCGGTGAAGTCGGCATGCCGATCAAGCTTACCCGCGCGATACAGGTCGGCGGTCCCGTGTATAACTGGCGGGCCTATGCGAAGCTCGCGGGTGAATTCGAGTTCGAAGAGCAGGTCGGCAATTCGCTCGTCGTGCGGGAACCCGTCGGCGTCGTTGCCGCGATTACGCCGTGGAACTATCCGCTAAACCAGGTCACGCTGAAGGTGGCAGCCGCGCTTGCGGCTGGCTGCACTATCGTGCTCAAGCCGTCGGAAGTGGCGCCGCTGAATGCCTTCGTGCTGGCGGAAGCAATTCATGAAGCCGGGCTGCCCGCCGGCGTGTTCAATCTGGTGAGCGGCTATGGTCCCGTGGTCGGTGAAGTGCTCGCGAGCCATCCATCCGTCGATATGGTGTCGTTCACCGGCTCGACACGGGCTGGCAAGCGCGTGTCGGAACTGGCGGCCGCGTCGGTGAAGCGAGTTGCGCTGGAACTAGGCGGCAAATCGGCGTCGGTCATTCTCGACGACGCGGATTTCGCTGCGGCGATCAAGGGCACGGTGGGCGCGTGCTTCCTGAATTCGGGCCAAACGTGCTCGGCGCACACGCGCATGATCGTGCCCGAATCGCGCTATGACGAAGCGCGCGACCTGGCGAAGAAGGCGGCCGAAGCATTTGTCGCAGGCGATCCTCGCGTCGAAACGACACGTCTGGGTCCGCTGGCTTCGGCTGCGCAGCAGTCTCGTGTACAGCACTATATTGCGCGTGGCATCGAAGAAGGCGCCGAGCTCATCACGGGTGGCACCGGCATGCCGGATGGAATCTCAAAGGGCTTTTTCGTGAAACCGACGGTGTTCGGCCGCGTGCATCCCAAGGCGACGATTGCGCAGGAAGAAATCTTCGGTCCCGTGCTGACCATCCTTACTTACAAGGACGAAGACGAAGCCGTGCGCATTGCTAACGACTCGGTGTACGGACTCGGCGGCGCGGTATGGGCGGGGAGCGATGAGCACGCCATCCGCGTCGCGCGGCGTATCCGCACCGGACAGGTCGATATCAACGGCGGCGCATGGAACATGGCCGCACCGTTCGGCGGCTACAAGCAGTCGGGACACGGGCGCGAGAACGGCACCTACGGGCTCGAAGAGTATCTGGAGTACAAGTCGATGCAATTGAAGGTGGACAAGCCTGCATAGATTTGCATGAGCGCGAGACGGGGCAATTCATGTCGACGCGCGCGCACAACCGATGACGGAGCGCAACGAAAGCGCGTGTCGATGGCCGGCACGCGCTTTTTGTTTGACCTCACGCAAGATACTGCATTTGCCAGTTGCGACCATCGAGGCTTTTCGTCGAATCCCATCGGCGACGGAGGCCTCTCATGTTTCCATCTCATCCCTTTGCACCGCTCGTGATTCGCGGGCGATCGCTGTTACCCATCGTGCAGGGCGGCATGGGTGTCGGCGTGTCCGCGCATCGGCTTGCGGGCAGCGTGGCGCGCGAAGGCGCACTCGGCACGATCGCCAGCATCGATTTGCGCCATCACCACGCGGACCTGCTCGAGCGCTGCCGCGCGACCCCCGACCGCGCGACGCTCGAAGACGCCAACCGCATCGCGCTTACACGTGAGATTCATGCCGCCCGAACCCTCAGCGAAGGGCGCGGCATGATTGCCGTCAACGTGATGAAGGCGGTCAACGCGCATGCGGACTATGTCCGGATCGCCTGTGAGCTGGGCGCGGACGCGATCGTCATGGGAGCAGGCCTGCCGCTCGATCTCCCCGACCTGACGCAAGGACGCGACATTGCGTTGATCCCGATTCTGTCCGACAGCCGGGGCGTTGGCGTCGTGCTCAGGAAGTGGATGAAGAAGGGCCGCTTGCCCGATGCGATCGTGATCGAGCACCCGGCGCATGCAGGCGGTCACCTCGGCGTGACGAATCTCGACGACATGCACGATGCGCGTTTCGAGTTCACACGCGTACTGCAGGAAATCGACGAGATATTCACTTCACTGCAGATCAGTCGAAGTGAAGTGCCGGTGATCGTTGCAGGCGGCATCAACAGTCATGAAGCGGTGCGTGCGTGTCTCGAAGCAGGCGCGAACGGCGTGCAGATTGGCACGCCGTTCGCCGTCACCGAAGAGGGCGATGCCCATCCGAATTTCAAGCGCGTGCTGGCCGATGCGACGTCCGAAGACATCGTCGAGTTCGTCAGCGTGACGGGCCTGCCGGCGCGCGCCGTGAAGACGCCGTGGCTCGAACGCTATCTGCGCAACGAATCGCGCATCCGCACAAAAATCGGTGCACTCACACGCGCGTGCCCGACCGCACTCGAATGCCTGAGTGCATGTGGTTTGCGCGACGGCATTGAAAAATTCGGGCACTTCTGCATCGATACGCGCCTTGCGGCTGCACTGCGCGGCGACGTGAACAACGGCCTGTTTTTTCGTGGACGCGAAGCCTTGCCGTTCGGCACTGCGATCCGCAGCGTGCGCGATCTTCTCGAACTGCTGCTGACAGGCGCGGCGCGACCGGTGGTCGCAGGGCGGCTTGCGTTTTCGCTGGGTTGACGGGGGTCAAAGAGCACGCGTAGGGGAATGCCGACAATGCTCACGTGCGCGATTCTTCGCACCTCGCGCAACCACACAAGAAAATCAGGGTAGCTTATGAACAAGAAAATTCGATCCATCGGGGCAGCATTGTGCACAGCCGGGCTGGCGCTAATGACTTCACACGCATTCGCGGCAGACGGCGACCCGACTTCGGGCATTCATGCCGGCGACATACTCGTGCGTCTGCGCGCAATCAGTATCATGCCGCAGGTGCGTACGAGCGACACGCTGTCCGCCCTGAATGTCGACGTCAACAACGCGACCGTGCCTGAACTCGACTTCACATACATGATTCGCGACAACATCGGCGTGGAACTCATTCTCGGCACGTCGCGGCATCAACTGACTTCGAACCTCGGCGACCTGGGCGGCGTCAACGTGCTGCCGCCTACGCTGCTGCTGCAGTATCACTTCAATCATCAGGGGCAGGTTCGGCCTTATGTCGGCGCGGGCGTGAACTACACGTACTTCTACAACGACGGGCTGCATGCGGGCGACCAGCAGATTTCCGTCAAGCGCAGCAGTTTTGGTCCGGCACTGCAGATAGGCGTCGACGTGCAGTTGACGAAATCGGTGTTCGCGAACGTCGATGTGAAGAAGGTCTGGATGAAGACGGATGCATCGCTCAATGGTGCATCGCTCGGCACGCTGCATATCGATCCGTTGATCGTCGGCGTGGGTGTCGGGATGAAGTTCTGAGTACCGCTCGTCTCAACGTTGATGCAATGAAAAACGCCGGCTCGTTATGAGCCGGCGTTTTCGCCTGGCGGATCAGTGCATGCGCAGCGGCGCGGTGCATCCGCCCAACAGGCGATGCATCACAGCTTGTCGAATTTGAATCGCATCGCCGTGCCTTCGAGCTCGATCCGCGTCCAGACGGCACGCTTTTCCTCATCGGTCAGAAACACCCAGTTCGATACTTCCGTCGCCGTGCGGCCGCACCCTTTGCAGACTTCGTCGAAAAGCGTCGAGCAGACGCCGATGCAGGGGCTGTCGGGAAGGTCGTGCAGATTCGATGACATCGAGATACCTTGAACGGGAAATGCGTGCGGTCCGCTATGGTAAACCAAAAGCGCAGTCGGCTTCCTGCACCCATTTCGCGCTCGGCCGACATGCATTGGACTTCATCGCGCGATGCTGTAGCCGATACGCGCCATCCAATGCTGACGCTTGTTGTAGTCCAGCAGATCTTCGCTGTAGCCGTTGAAGTAGCCGACCCACAGATACTCACCCCATGCGCTGCTGCCGAGCAGCCTGGCCAATGTGCACGCTGCAGAACCGTCGACGACGAGATCTGCGACGAACTCAGTATGCATTGCATTGCCTTGCATTGCACTTTGCTGCAAACGTCCTCAATGCATTTTCATACTTGCGGCGCAATCGCGTGTAGCGGCTCGATGCAGTGTCCCGACACGGATCGCGATCAAGTCATTGTAAAAGACGACTTACAAAGCGCGCGCCGCACGCGCGCATGCAACGAAGCGGGCGGCAATCGAATGCATCTGGACGCGTCCAGTCAACCGGTCGCTGTTTCCCAGATCAACGCGCCATTCAGTGCAATGATGCCCGCGGCGCACATCCACGCGAGTGCGAGCGGGGCGCCGCGCACGCGCCAGCCGTGCATCAGCTGGCTGTCCGACCCGAAGCGGATCAAGGGCACGACGGCGAGCGGCAGTTGCAGGCTCAGCACCACCTGGCTCGCTACCAGCAACTGTGCCGAGCCGTGCGGCCCGAACAGCCCGACAGCGACGAGCGCCGGGCCGATCGCCAGCGCGCGCGTGAGCAGCGCGCGTTGCCAGCGCGGCAGGCGGATCTGCAGGAAGCCTTCCATGACCGCCTGACCCGCCAGCGTGCCCGTCACGGTCGCGCTCAGGCCGCACGCGAGCAGCGCAGCGGCGAACAGGATAGCCGCCCAGTGCGAACCGACGATGGGCGCGATCAACCGGTGCGCATCGGCAAGGTCGGTCACGGCGCGATGGCCGCTCGCGTGGAAGACGGCCGCTGACACGACGAGCAGCGCCGCATTGATCACGAAAGCCAATGAAAGCGCGCTGAAGGTGCCGAAGTTGACGCCGCGCAAGGCATCGGCAATGTCGGCGTCGCTGGCGGAGCGCGCGTGCGTTTTGACGAGTGACGAATGCAAATACAGGTTGTGTGGCATCACCGTGGCGCCCAGAATGCCCGCCGCGAGCCATACCATGCCGGCATTGCGCAGCAGTTCCGGGCTGGGCGCCGCACCCGTCAGCGCGGCTCGCCAGTCGGGCCGCGCGAGCACCAGTTCGATCACGAAGCACAGGCCGACGAACAGGATCAGCGCGACCACCACCGTCTCCAGCGTGCGCTGTCCGTGCCGTTGCAAGGCGAGCATCGCGAAGGTGCCGACTGCCGACATCAGCACACCCGCCGTCAGCGACACGCCGAACAGCAGCTGCAGCGCGACCGCGCTGCCGACCACCTCGGCGACATCGCACGCGATGATCGCGATCTCGCTCGTGATCCACAGGAATAGCGTCATGCGCGGACCGGTGCGCTCGCGGCACAGCTGCGCGAGGTCGCGGCCCGTCACTACGCCGAGGCGCGACGACACCCACTGCAGCAGCATCGCCATCAGGCTTGACATGATGACGACGCTCAGCAGCGTGTAACCGTAGCTCGCGCCCCCCGCGAGCGCGGTCGCCCAGTTGCCGGGGTCCATATAGCCGATCGCGACCAGCGCGCCCGAGCCGACGAACGGCAGCCAGGTGCCGCGGCGCGGCGGCTTCGAGCCTGGGCGGCGCCGGCGGCGGGACGGATCCAACGCGAACGGGTTCGAGTTCATTGCACTGTGACGGTGAAAGACGCACTCCACGGGGCAATCGGCATGCCATGCAGTCCACTGCACCCGGATGCATAAAGCCGCGACCACTATCTGGGCCAATTTGACAGTCTATAGTGATGGTGAAAGAGGGTAAGGGGCGGGATGCAGTCCGCTTCAGGGGCGAGCAAGGCGCAGGAAGGCTCGATGCAGGAAGCAAGGTTTTTTTCGGGTGGACAGGACGCGATAACCCGATAAAATTGCGGCCAATTTTGCAGCGGCGTGCCGGCTGTGCCGACCGGATGCATGTGGCGGGACGGAGTGCCTCTGTTCAGCCTCGACAGGCCGCCGGAGGCAGGCTCGATGCCGGAACCGCATGGAATCCGGCTGTAAGCCGGAACCCGGTCACAGAACCGCGCGCTGTACCCTTTGCGCGACATCTGGCGGTTTTTTTTGAATCGGGCATCGATTGATGGTAGTTTTCGGGTTTTTCAAGGGTAGCCGCAGGCAGCGCACAGCGGCTTGAAGCGGGGTAAGCGACCGGTTCGCGCTGGTCAGAACGGAGAACGGAATGAAGAAACGGGTGGTGGGCCAACTGGCTGCGCTGGTACTGTGCGCGACGCCTTTCCTGTCGGCGGCGGCAAAAGATACACAACTCAATGTGTACAACTGGTCGGACTACATCGCCAAGGACACGATTCCGAACTTCACCAAGCAGACGGGCATTCAGGTCAAGTACGACAACTACGATAGCGACGACACGCTGCAGGCCAAGCTGCTGACGGGCAACTCAGGCTACGACATCGTCGTGCCGACCAGCAACTACGCGGGCAAGCAGATCGCAGCGGGCATCTTCGCGCCGCTCGACAAGTCGAAGATCCCGAACCTCAAGTATCTCGACCCCGCGCTGATGGCGCTCGTCGCGGGCGCGGACCCGGGCAACAAGTTCTCGGTGCCCTGGGCATACGGCACGACGGGCCTCGGCTACAACGTCACCAAGGCGCAGCAGATTCTCGGCAAGGGCGTCGCGCTCGACAACTGGGACGTCCTGTTCAAGCCGGAAAACATTTCGAAGCTCAAGGCATGCGGCGTCTCCGTGCTCGACGCGCCCGACCAGATGTTCGCGGCCGCGCTGCATTACATCGGCAAGGATCCGATGAGCACGAACCCGGCCGACTATCGCGAAGCGCTCGCGATGATGAAGAAGATCCGTCCGTACATCACGCAGTTCAACTCGTCGGGCTACATCAACGACATGGTCGGCGGCGACATCTGCTTCGCCTACGGCTGGTCGGGCGACGTCGTGATCGCGAAGCATCGCGCGGCGGAAGCGAAGAAGGCGTACAAGATCGACTACTACATTCCGAAGGGCGGCGCGCCCGTGTGGTTCGACGTGATGGCGATCCCGAAGGACGCGAAGAACAAGGAAGCGGCGATGGAATGGATCAACTACATCGAGACGCCGCAGGTCCACGCGGCCATCACCAACGCCGTCTACTATCCGAGCGCGAACACGGAAGCGCGCAAGTACGTGGACAAGGATGTCGCGAACGATCCCGCCGTCTATCCGCCGGCGGACGTCGTCAAGACGCTGTTCCTGTTGAAGCCGCTGCCGCCTGAAATCCAGCGTCTGCAGACGCGGCTGTGGACCGAGTTCAAGTCCGGCCGCTGACCTCGTCACTGAGCCAGTCTGAGCCAGACGATAGTGCAGGCAAGCATCATCATGAAGCCCTCGGTATCCAGCCGGGGGCTTTGTTCGTCAAATGCAGGGAGAGAAGCAGCAGATCATGAGTGACCAGTCGAACGTGCTGGCAGGGGCCGGCGTGTCGTCCTCGGGCAATTCCGCCGCTGCGCAGAACGCAGCGGACAATTTCGTGCAGATCGTCGACGTCGTGAAGAAATTCGGCGAGACGGTCGCGGTCAAGGGTGTCAACCTGTCGGTGAGGAAGGGCGAGCTGTTCGCGCTGCTCGGCAGTTCCGGTTGCGGCAAGTCCACGCTGTTGCGCATGCTCGCCGGGCTGGAAACGGTCACCTCGGGCAAGATCCTGATCGACGGTGAAGACCTCGCGCAGATGCCGCCATACCGGCGTCCCGTCAACATGATGTTCCAGTCGTACGCGCTCTTTCCGCACATGACGGTCGAATCGAATGTCGCGTTCGGCCTCAAGCAGGAAGGCGTGCCGAAGGCCGAGCTGAAGGAGCGCGTGCAGGCCGCGCTGGAGCTCGTGCAGATGGCGCGCTTCGCGAAACGCAAGCCGCATCAGCTGTCGGGTGGCCAGCAGCAGCGCGTCGCGCTGGCGCGCTCGCTGGTCAAGCGGCCGAAGCTGCTGCTGCTCGACGAGCCGATGTCCGCGCTCGACAAGCAGATCCGCCAGCGCACCCAGATCGAGCTCGTCAATATTCTCGACAAGGTCGGCGTCACCTGCATCATGGTCACGCACGATCAGGAGGAAGCGATGACGATGGCGGGCCGCCTCGCCGTGATGAGCGAAGGCGAGATCGTGCAGCTCGGCACGCCCAACGAGGTCTACGAGTATCCGAACAGCCGCTTCTCGGCGGAATTCATCGGTTCGACGAATCTGTTCGACGGCAATGTCGTCGAGGACGAGCCGGATCACGTGTACATTGAAACGGCCGATCTGCCCGTGCGGCTGTACGTGAGCCACGGCATCACGGGGCCGCTCGGCATGCCCGTGACGATTTCGGTGCGTCCGGAGCGCATCGCGCTCACGCGCAAGCCGCCTGAAGGCGCGTTCAACTGGGGCAAGGGCGTCGTCACGAACATCGCGTACATGGGCGGCTACTCGCTGTATCACGTGAAGCTCGACGCGGGCAAGACGGTGATCGCGAGCGTGTCGAGTCTCGCGTTGTCGGAAATCGAAACGCCGACGTGGGGCGATGAAGTGTACGTGCGCTGGAGCGCATCGGCGGGGGTGGTGCTGACATCATGAAGAGCGCGCTGCATTCGTTCATGACGTGGCCCGTGCGCCGCTTCAATCTGACGGGCAGCACGGCCGTCGTCGCCGGGCCGTTCATCTGGCTGCTGCTGTTTTTCCTCGTGCCGTTCCTGCTGGTGGTGAAGATCAGCTTCGCTGATCTGCAGCTCGGCATTCCGCCGTACACGGAACTGACGTCGTTCAAGGACGGCGTGATTCATGTCGCCCTCGACCTCTCGCACTACGCGTTTCTGCTACAGGACAGCCTGTACTTCGCGACGTATGTGAACTCGGTGGTGGTCGCGGGGATCTCGACGCTGCTGTGCCTGCTGCTCGGCTATCCGATGGCGTACTACATCGCGCGCTCGAACCCCGGCACGCGCAACATCCTGATGATGGCGGTGATGCTGCCGTTCTGGACCTCGTTCCTGATTCGCGTGTACGCGTGGATTGGCATCCTGAAGAACAATGGGCTGCTGAACAACTTCCTGATGTCGATCGGGCTGATTCATTCGCCAATCGAGCTGTATCACACGAACACGGCCGTCTATATCGGCATGGTCTATTCGTACCTGCCGTTCCTCGTGATGCCGCTCTACGCGCATCTCGTGAAGATGGACCTGACGCTGCTCGAGGCCGCATACGATCTCGGCGCGAAGCCGTGGCGGGCGTTCTGGCAGATCACGCTGCCGCTGTCGAAGAACGGCATCATCGCGGGCTGTCTGCTGGTGTTCATTCCTGCCGTGGGCGAGTACGTGATTCCTGAACTGCTCGGGGGCGCGAATACGCTGATGATCGGCCGCGTAATGTGGAATGAGTTCTTCGACAATGCAGACTGGCCGATGGCGTCCGCCGTCACCTGCGCTATGGTGCTGCTGCTGCTCGTGCCGATGGCGCTTTTCCAGTATTCGCAGGCGAAGGAACTGGAGGAGCGACGCTGATGAAGCCAAATCGTGTATTGCAGTTCATTGCACTCGCAATCGGCTTCGCGTTCCTGTACGTGCCGATCATCAGCCTCGTCGTGTATTCGTTCAACGAGTCGCAACTCGTGACGGTGTGGACGCGGTTCTCGACGCGCTGGTATGCCGCTTTGTTGCAGGACGAGGAGCTGATCAATGCCGCGTGGCTGTCGCTGCGCGTGGCGTTGCTGACGGCGTTCGCGTCGGTGATCATCGGCACGTGGGCCGGCTTCGTGCTCGCGCGCATGGGGCGGTTTCGCGGCTTCACGCTGTACACGGGGATGATCAATGCGCCACTCGTGATTCCGGAAGTGATCCAGGGCATTTCGCTGCTGCTGCTGTTCATCGAAATGGGCAAGTGGCTCGGGTGGCCGGCGGGACGCGGCATCTTCACGATCTGGATCGGCCACGTCATGCTGTGCATTTCGTACGTCGCGATTATTGTGCAGTCGCGCGTGCGTGACCTGCATCCGTCGCTCGAGGAAGCAGCACTGGATCTAGGCGCCACGCCGGTACGTGTATTTTTCTTCATCACGCTGCCGCTGATCTCGCAGGCATTGATTGCCGGATGGCTGCTGTCGTTCACGCTGTCGATCGACGATCTGGTGCTGTCCGCGTTCCTGTCCGGGCCGGGTTCGACGACGCTGCCGCTGGTGGTGTTCTCGCGCGTGCGGCTGGGGCTGAACCCGGAGATGAACGCGCTGGCGACGTTGTTCATTGCAGTCGTCACCGTCGGCGTCGTGGTGGCAAATCACTTCATGCAGCGCGCCGAGAAGCGGCGCCTGGCTATGGCTGTGTAGTTCATCCCGCTGTTTCATGTCCTTTGCCGGCGTCTGCGTGGGCGCCGGCAAAGCGAGTCTTCATCCGCGGGCGTGATGCACGATTCCCGCGCTCAGATTCGATATCCGATCCGCAATCCACCCCAGTGCCGGCCGTTGACGAAGATAGGCGCTGACGCGTCCTTCATCAGCGCATATTCGCCACCGCCCATGTCGCGCCGATAGGTTTGCAGCAGGAAGCGTTTCGTACTGGTCCCGGCAGCGAGGCCGGTGCGGTCGTTGAACATCCGCCGGTTGCGGCAGTTCGCGGCATTCCAGAGGGGATCGCCGCGCTGCGGCTGCGAGAACTTGAGATTGTGGGTGGGCAGGTAGCCGCGCGTGTCGACGGCCGCGCAGAACGCGACACGCGGATCGAGTTCGAGGATGGGCTCCTGGATCAACGGCAGGACGCGGTCGGTGAGGTCGGTGAAACGCGTCGTGAACTGCTGCGGATTCGTGCCCGGCACGGGCACATAGCGATCGTCGAACAGGTCGTTCATCGACAGTTCGCCCCGCGCGACAGCCGCTTCGAACAGTTTGCCTGCTTTTGCGGCGGCCTGTTCGACGGCGTCGATGAACGGTGTGTCCGCCGTTGCGACGCCCGTGGCCGCCGTCAGTTCGATCAGGTTTTCCGATACGCCGAGCAGATTGCCGAGCCGGTTCTTCGCCTGCACGAAGTTTTCGCCGGAATGTTCGACGTCGGTGGCAATATCGAGCACTTGTGACTCGAATGCATTGCATTGATCTTCGATTTCGCCGGACAGCGTCGCGATCTGGTTCGCCTCTGCATTCAATTGCATGATTGCGTGACCTGTCGAATGCACGACGTCGCCGATCATCCGCGTGCCTTCGCGTACCCGCTGCGCGCGTGCCGTGTTCTCGGCGCCTTCGGTGATCAGGCGCTCGGTCTGCTCGGTGAGTTGCGCCAGCGTCGTTTCGATCTGACCCGTTGCCTGCGCGGTCTTCGCCGATAGCGTCTTCACCTCGGCGGCGACCACCGCGAAGCTTTTGCCGAATTCGCCCGCGCGCGCGGCTTCGATTGCGGCATTCAGCGCAAGCAGATGCGTCTGGCGCGCGATCAGCGATATCTCCTCCGACACGCGGCTCACGTGCGACAGCGCTGCGCGTAACGCGCCGATCTGGCTCTCGATCACCGTCACGCCTTCGACAAGCCCATGAATATCCGACAGCGACGCTTCGAGCGTCTGCTGCGAGGTCTCGACGTCACCCGCGGCCTGCGCGGTGACCGCGCGCATTTCGCGGGCCGCGGCGGCGATGCGGTGATTGCCGGCGAGCGTCGCTGCCGCCGACTGGCGAAGGGTCTGGCACACGCCCGCTTGCCGTTCGACCCGGGTGGCGACTTCTTCGATATGACCGGAGACGTCGCAGATCTCGATGCCGAGCTTGCCCGCCTGCGAGGCGATATCGCCGACAACGGACAAGGTGGCGCCGCTGCGGCGCCGGCGGCGAGTGAAAAGACCCGTCATGGGCAAGTCTCCTGAACGGCGCGGCGCTGGCGCACGCCGACCTGGTATCCGTTGTATGTGTACAAGTTCATGTCGCAAGCAGGATGACGCGCACTGATCTGCATGTCGCAGATCGGCTGCGGCAAATGAAGTGCACGTCGTCTTACACGCTTACGGGTTCTCAACGGCTCCTTACGGAACTGCTTGATAGGGACTATCCCGGAGTCGAATCGGGTACGATCGCCGGTGTCCGCGCGCGAGCCGTGCCAGATGTCTGTCGAATCCGCCAACCAAACCCATGATCGAATCCTTTGCGCGCGTCTCTGGCTGGGAACAGCTGTTGTATCTATGGGAATTGATCGTCATGGTCTGCAAGTTCCTGTGGGGCCTGCTGCGTCTGCTGGGCGGCGGCTGAACCTGAAGCAGAATGCAATGCACTGTCACGCGGAGCACGATGAACCGCAGTGGGCCTCGTGGGCGACGAAGCGCTGTTACGACGCTTCAATGTCGACTATCCGGCTTTGGCCAGTCGATTTCGCCTACTTTTGCGCCGATGCCTGCGCCTGATCCGAATACACGTATTCGGTACTGCGCACACGACGTGTGCGCCGACGGAAACTGAATGTGAAGCGCGGCCAGATCGCCGTGATCTTGCCGCTCTTCGTCTGATACCAGCTATGGCAGCCGCTCGCCCAGACAGTTCGCTGCATGTCGCGTTGCAGGCTTGCGTTGAATTCGCGCTGTACGTCCGCACGAAGATTCATCGTGCGGGCGCCGCGACGGTGCAGTTCGCGTAGGCAATCGGCAATGTATTGCACTTGTGACTCGATCATGTAGATCATCGAGTTGTGCCCAAGGGCCGTGTTTGGCCCGGCCATCATGAAGAAATTCGGAAAGTCCGCGATGCTCGTGCCGAGATACGCTTCGGGTCCGTCGCGCAGCCAGCGCGCGCCGAGATCGGCGCCGCCCAGTCCCGTCACGTCGAATGGCGCGCCGACGTCGTTCACCTGAAACCCGGTGCCGCAGATGATCGCGTCGACGGGATGATGCGCGCCGTCGGCCGTCACGATGCCGTCCTGCACGATGCTGCGGATCGGTGTCGTCACCACGCCGACATTCGGCTGGCCGAGTGCCGGATAGTAGTCGCTCGACAACAGCACGCGTTTGCATCCCAGTCTGTAGTCGGGCGTCAGCCTGGCGCGCAGTGCCGGATCTTTCACTCTTCGTTCGAGGTAGCTGTGCGCGAACTTCATTGCAGGGTTCACGAGCTTCGGATTGACGAAGAATCCGAGGCCGCGCGATTCCATCTGCCAGTAGATCGCGCTGCGCACGCAGCGTTGCGTGAACGGCAGGTGTTTGAACAGCCAGCGCGCGCGCTCGCTGACCGGCTTGTCGGGCTTGGGCATGATCCACGGCGCGGTGCGCTGGAACAGCAGCATCTGCGCGACGCGCGGCTGGATTCGCGGGATGAACTGGATCGCGCTGGCGCCGGTGCCGATGACGGCGACGCGTTTGCCTTCGAGCGGATAGTCGTGGTCCCAGCGCGCCGAGTGAAATATCTTGCCGCCGAACGTGTCGAGTCCGTCGATCTGCGGAATCGCCGGCCGCGATAACAGCCCGATAGCAGAAATCACTGCATCGACCTCGACGGTGTCATGCACGCCAGTGCGGTCGATATCGAGCCGCCAGACGAGTCGCGCTTCATCGAAGCGTGCGGCCGTTACTCGTGCATTGAACTGAATCGCACTGTCCACCTGATACTTGCGTGCACAATGCTTCAGATACGCAAGAATCTCGTGTTGATGACTGAACGCCCGCGACCACGACGGGTTCGCTTCGAATGAAAACGAGTACAGATGCGACGGCACATCGCACGCGGCGCCTGGATAGGTGTTGTCGCGCCACGTACCGCCCAGTTCGCCCGCAGCTTCGTAGATCGTGAACGACGTAAAACCCATGCGCTTGAGGCGGATCGCCATGCCGATGCCCGAGAAGCCGCTTCCGATAATCGCGATACGCATCTCAGCACGAGGGGATGAGGGCATAGGTTCAACGCTCCCGCGCATCGTCGAAGTCTGGAAACTCTCCGATGCCGAATAAGATAACAGTTGATTTGTGTAGATCCGTCTGCAACGGTTAAGGCGGAGGGTAGACAACTGTACACAGTGCGTCAAGATCGTTGTACAGTGCTGGCTCCAAGGCCATGACACTGCGTTGGCCATGATGCGTCGTTAAACGGAAGGTCATGCAATCCGCATCGGAACCGGAACTCGCTCCTGGCAAGCGCAAGCTGATCGAAGCCGCATTGCGCCTGACAGCGGGCGGCCGCAGCTTTGCGAGCCTCGGCCTGCGCGAAGTGGCGCGCGAGGCGAGACTCAATCCCAACACGTTCTACCGGCACTTCGAAACGCTGGACGATCTCGCGCGCGAAGCCGTCGAATCGGTCAGCCGCCGGCTGCGCCCGATGCTTCGGCGCGAACGATGGCTGGCCGCTCACGACGAGCCGCATAGCGTGCCGCGCCGCGCCTGCGTTGCTTTCTTTGCGTTTGCGCTGGAGAACCGCGAGGCGTTTTTGAGCGCGCTGGCCGAGTATCACGGCACGTCTGCGGCGTTGCGCGAGGCTGTGCGAGCGAACCTGAACGAGGTGTCGGCGGAAATGGCCGAGGATGTCGTGCAGCTCACGTTGGTGCCCGCGTTGCCGCGCGAGACCGTCGAGGAAATCTGCACGCAGATCGTGTTGCAGCTTTTCCATTTGTCGCGTGAATTCATTGGCAATGCCGCGCAGCGGGAGTCGTTGATCGGCTATGCGGAGCGTTTCATCGTCAGGTTGTTCGCGGGCGCCGTTGTCCTCGCGCAGCATGAGGCGCAATGAGAAAAGGAAAAAGGGCTCCGTGAGGAGCCCTTCGCGTTTCATACGGACCAACTGAGCCGGTCAGGTGTCGTTCCACCCGCCCGAATCGTCGTTGCTGCCCATATCGACGCCGCCGTCTCCGCCGCCGTTACCGTCGCTCCAGTCGTTCGAGCCCTGGCCGAAGTCGATCGAGCCTGCGTCGTTGCCGCCGCGCTTGCGCGATTCGTCGTCGAGGATCACATCGCGTTCGATCACGCGGTCGCGGCCCGAGTTGAGCGCTTCGCCGAGCAGCACGCCTGTCAGCAAGCCACCCATGCCGCCGCCGAAGCCGCCGCCTTGCTGCACGATGACGGGCGGCTGCTGTTGCTGCGGCGGATACGGGTAGGGCGCTTGCGGATAACCGGGCGGGTAACCAGGCTGCTGGCCGCCGCGTCCGAACGCCTGGTCCGCTTCGCGTGCGTAGGAAGAGTCGCCCGTAGCCGCCGACGCCGCAGGGGCCGCATTCGGATCAGGCCGGCCTTCGGCGCGCGCCTTGAGGCTCGCGACCTGCCGTTCGAGATCTTCGATCTGATACGGCGGCACGGGGTTCTTGCTATTCGACAGCGCTTCGACCAGCTGACGCAACTGCGTCTCCGCGCCTTCTACTTCGCGCTCGAGCGCTTCATGTCCTGGCGCCGTCGACAGCTTCACGTCGAGCTTCAGCGAGCGCACGTCGTTGAGGAGATCGGTAGCACGCTTGAGCTGTGCGCGGCGGTCGTCGGTGGCGCGTGTGTCGTCCTGGGAGCGTGCGCGACGCAGCGTCCAGCGCAGGATCAACGCAATCGCGCCGATCAGCACGACGATACCGATCCACATGCCCATCGACGGACCATGCCGTTCGGGCGCCGGCTGGAACGCCGACGGCGTGGCGGGCGCGGATTCCTGCTGCGCGAACGGATTGTTCGTGCGATGCGTGACGCTTCCACCGGCGCCGCCGCTCACGCGCGCGGCGTCCGAGCGCAGACGCGCTTCCGTCTGCGCGAAGCGGGCGGGGTCGGTGAAGCGAACCTGCGGGTCGAGCGTCTTCGCCTGTTGAAGCTGCGTGAGCGCCTCGGCGGGGCGGCCTTCGCGATCGAGCACCTGGGCGTACAGATAGTGCGCGCGGGCGCTGTCGGGATGCGCCTTCAGCACCTCGTTCAACTGCGAGTCGGCCTTCTGCCAGTCGCCCTGCTGGATCGTCGTTTCGATCTGCGTCGCCGTGGGCAACGCGAAGGCGGTGCCCGACACGAGCATCAGCGAAAGCGTCAGGGACACACCGGCTGCTGCGAGCAATTTTTTCATGATGCGGGCCGGGCGGATTGACGCCCGTCTCCTTACTATCGAGTTGCCGTGCCGCGCGGCCGTCGTGTCGTAGTACACGGCGCCGCACAGCACATCGCCTGTCTCGCGCTTATTGCGCAGGCGTGTCCAGCTGCTTCTTCAGCGCGGCGAGACGGTCGTCGATCGACGGGCCGCGGTTGAGGTCCGCGAGCTTGTCGTCGAGCGCCTTGCCGCTCTTCACATCGGCCGAATTCAGGCGTGCGTCGGAACGTGCCGTCGACAGCGCGACCTTGTCCTCCAGTTTCTGAAAGTCTTCAGCAAGATTCTTGCCGCCGATTCCGCCCAGCGCCGTGGCCGCCGTGTCCTTGGCCTCCGCGATCTGCTGCTTGGCCTGCAGGATGTTCGAGCGCGCATTCAGGTCGTTGCGGCGCTGACGCATGTCGTCGATCTGCGTCTTCAACTGCTCGACGGACGGCTCGAGTGTTGCGAGTTCCTTAGCGAGCGCATCGCGTTCGGCTTCTGCCGTGGACTGCGCGCCGAGCGCCTCGCGCGCGAGCGCTTCGTCGCCCGACTGCAGCGCGCGTTTGGCGCCGTCTTCGTACTTCTTCGCCTTGTCGGCGGCCACGTCGCGCTTGCTTTGCTGCGTGGCGACCTGCGCCTGGATCTCGATCAGCGAGTTCTCCGCTTTCGCGATGCTCTCGTCGAGTTCGCGCACGATCTGGCGCGCATCACGCGACGGGTCTTGCACGGAGTCGGCTGCATCGTTCAAGAGACCTTTGACCGTCCGCGTGATGCTGTCAAAAAGCGACATGAAATACCTCCATTGATTGAAATCGATGCTGAATACCCGGCGCATTGAACCTGGTGCGCGACGACATCGACTGAACGTAGTTTACGCCGCCCTGCGCAATGCTGCGGGTCTTGCTTCATGCCATCAGACAACGTGCCTTCGTGCTTGTTGCATGACGGCGGAGCAAACGGACCTGACATCGGGGCGCGCGCCCGGAATGCAAGAGCCGAGTACGCATTCGAGTTGTCACGTCGCACGCTTCGACGCTTCATACACGCGTCGCAATCGATGCACGACCGGCTATTCAACAGCTCGCGGATATTACACCACGCGTACCCTTAAAGCCGTCTTAAAACGCGATTTCCTGCGCCTTTCAGCCGATGCTTTCGCAATCTTTGCGACGTGTGGCGTCATACGCAACGTGATGAACGAATCAGTGTGCGGATTTGTCAAACTGCGCGGCCGGATTCTTTCGGATAGCCGACGATACCGCGCCCGCGAGCGCATCGTACTCGCGTCATGTGGCGCTGCGAATTCAGGCGAAGTGGCCGCTGCCTTCGGCGGGATCGATGCCCGGTTCGTCGTCTTCGTGCGCTTGCTGACGTTTGCTTGCGGCATTGCGTTTCGACGACGGCCGTGCGGGCGTGCTGGTGGCGGCATTGGCGGCGTCATGCGACGCGAGCGCGGCGGCTTTCGCGGCCGCCACGCGAGCGGCAGCCTGAGCGGTGGCATCGTCGTCGGTGCTGTCGGGCGTGACGGACACATCGTGCGCCGCGAGCGCGGCGACGGGCGTGGCGACATCGATGGGAGCGAGCGCCTCGTGCGGCATGCCGGAGCCGGCGAAGACGGTATCGTTTTCAGTCGGCGTGCTTTTGCTGCCCGGCGCGGGCGATCGGAGCGCGGCCGGCGTGGCTTGCCGCAGGTGCTTGCTTGCGCGCGCAACGCGTTGCAGCGCTTCGTTCAGCGCGTCGGGTTCGCGTGGCGCGCGCAACCGGTCGACGATGCTCGCCGCCTTGACCTGCTCGCTGGTCGCGCCGAAGCTCAGCACCGCACGCCGCATCAGTTCGCTGACGCTGATGCCGAGGTTCTCCGCCGTCGTGGAGATGGCGCGTTTCTGGGCGGGGCTGACGAAGACGACGATGCGTTCGCTAGGCTTGTTCATAGGTCGGCTCGCGTTCTTTGTTGGTGTCGAACTGCGGAGGAATCCGGGCAGGGCGGCGAGTCCTGCTTGGCGCGCGTCGAACCATCATAAGACTAAAACGCGGCGCGCGGTTGGGCGCTGGCGCAAATCGGGCGGCCCGTAAAATGGCTGTCACATCAATGAGTTGCTACGTTTGCAGATGTATTGTCCACAGGGCTGTGAACATTTTCTGTTGATAACCGCACGACGCGGCACAACCGGACTCGCGTGGCGGGACACAGTGTTTTTTCTTACATCGGGGCGCAATCATGAGGGAATTCTTACAAAAAAATCACTTTCAGCGCCGCTTGATTTCTTTAAAATGCGCTGTTACGTTGCGCCAGACACCGCCTGGGCGCGCCGTGCGGCCGACCGGGACGGGGTGAAAAGTCGGCGCCGCGCGGCGGCAATCGCCAGAGGCAGAGGCCGTCGTCATGTGTTGCGCGCGAGCGTCCCGTGCATGGCGGCCGTCGGATCGGCGGCAAGGCGCCGATCTGGCGCGCAACGGTGCCGCAGTCGCGCGTTATGTCGCGGCAGCGGCGCCACGATCACGATCCAGGCGCACTGCGCGTGCAACTCCGGCGTGTAGGTAGCGCCCATCATTCCAGTCATGCCAATCATCAAACGACCGCATTCTTCCAGCTCTTCAGGGCATTCAGGCCGCGAGCCATCTTTCGGCAGCAACGACAACCCGAGCCGCGATTACCGCTACGCGCAGCGCGAAGAAGACGACCGCGATGAGCGCGGGCGCGGTGCCCGCTCGGGTCGTTCGGGTCGTTCGATAGGCGGCACGATCGCGTTGTGGTTCGCGGGACTGTTCGCGACACTCGCGGTGGTCGGCGCGCTGATCATCGGTTATGCGCTCGTCGTGATGGGGCCGCAACTGCCGTCGCTCGATGCGCTCACCGACTACCGCCCCAAAGTGCCGCTGCGCATCTATACGGCGGACCACGTGCTGATCGGCGAGTTCGGCGAGGAGCGTCGCAGTCTGGTGCGCTTCCAGGACATCCCCGACGTGCAGAAGAAAGCCGTGCTCGCGATCGAGGACTACCGCTTCTATGAGCATGGCGGTGTCGATTTCATCGGCATTTTGCGCGCGGGTTTCGCGGATCTCGCACATGGCGGCTCGTCGCAAGGCGCGAGCACGATCACGATGCAGGTCGCGCGCAACTTCTTCCTGTCGAGCGAGAAAACGTACACGCGCAAGATCTATGAAATGCTGCTCGCCTACAAGATCGAGCGCGCACTGACGAAGGATCAGATTCTCGAGCTGTACATGAACCAGATCTATCTGGGCGAGCGCGCGTACGGCTTCGCGGCTGCGGCGCGGGTGTACTTCGGCAAGGATCTGAAGGACATCACGCTCGCGCAGGCGGCGATGCTCGCGGGGCTGCCGAAGGCGCCGTCCGCCTACAACCCGGTCGTCAACCCGAAGCGCGCGAAGATCCGCCAGGAGTACATCCTGAAGCGGATGCTCGATCTGAATTACATCACGCAAGACCAGTACAACCAGGCCATCAAGGAAGAGATTCGTACGAAGACGGCGGGTAACGAATACAGCGTGCACGCCGAGTACATCGCGGAAATGGTCCGCCAGATGATGTACGCGCAGTACAAGGACGAGACCTACACGCGCGGTCTGAACGTCACGACGACGATCGATTCCGCGGATCAGGAAGCGGCCTATCTTGCCGTGCGCAAGGGCGTGATGGACTACGAGCGCCGTCACGGCTATCGCGGACCGGAAGGTTTCGTCGAGTTGCCGGCTGCCGGCGACGAGCGCGACGAAGCCATCGAAGACGCGCTCAACGATCACCCTGACAACGGCGAGATCATTGCGGCCGTCGTGACGTCGGCGACGCCGAAGGAAGTGAAGGCGCAATTGCTGGACGGCACGCAGGCGAGCGTGACGGGCGAGGGCTTGCGTTTCGCGGCGGGCGCGCTGTCGGCGCGTGCGGCGCAGGCGCAGCGTATCCGGCCGGGCTCGATCGTGCGCCTGATTGCCGATGCGAACGGCAACTGGCAGATCACGCAGTTGCCGCAGGTGGAAGGCGCGCTCGTGTCGATGACACCGCAGGACGGCGCGATCCGCGCGCTGGTCGGCGGCTTCGACTTCAACAAGAACAAGTTCAACCACGTGACGCAGGCATGGCGTCAGCCGGGTTCGAGTTTCAAGCCGTTCATTTATTCGGCGGCGCTCGACAAGGGCCTCGGACCGGCGACCATCATCAACGATGCACCGCTGTACTTCCCGCCGAGCGCGCCGGGCGGCGACGCGTGGGAGCCGAAGGACGACGATCAGCCGGATGGTCCGATGCCGATGCGTCTCGCGCTGCAGAAGTCGAAAAACCTCGTGTCGATCCGCATCCTGTCGTATATCGGCACGAAGTACGCGCAGGATTTCGTCACGCAGCGCTTTGGCTTCGACGCCGACAAGACGCCGCCGTATCTGCCGATGGCGCTTGGTGCCGGTCTGGTGACGCCGCTGCAATCGGCGGGTGCGTATAGCGTGTTTGCGAACGGCGGTTACCGGATCAATCCGTATCTGATCGGCGAAGTCGACGACGCGCACGGCCAGCCGCTGTCGCGCGCGCAGCCGCTGACAGCGGGCAAGGATGCGCCGCGCACGCTGGAGCCGCGCAACGCGTACATCATGAACAGCCTGCTGCATTCGGTGGCGACGGCGGGCACGGGCGCGGGCACGAATGTGCTGCATCGTAACGATCTGCAAGGCAAGACGGGTACGACGAACGATGCGAAGGACGGCTGGTTCGCCGGGTATCAGCAATCGCTGGTGGCTGTGGCGTGGATGGGATATGACCAGCCGAAGTCGCTCGGTAGCCGCGAGTTTGGCGCGCAACTGGCGTTGCCGATCTGGGTCGAGTATATGCAGCGTGCGCTGCGGGGGGTGCCGCAGGTTGAGCCTGAGATGCCTCAGGGCGTGACTTCCGTCGATGGTGAGTTGTTCTATGCGGATATGACGCCTGGGAACGGGTTTGTTGCGAGTATTGGGATGGATTCGGCGAATCCGCTCGCGAGTGGTGGGGATGCTGTCGGCGCGGTTGGGCCGGCTGGAATGACGCCGCCGGCGCCGCCGCCGAATGTTACTTCGACTGAGAGGAAGCAGATTATGGATCTGTTTGAGTCGAATAAGCCGTAAGGGGTGGAGTTGTGCGGGCGGTTTGGGTTTGGGTTTGGGTTTGGGTTTGCTTTTGCTTTCGCTTTCGCTTTCGCTGGCATCCGCGTTACGTTATCTAGCTTCAGGCGTCGCCCCTGTGCGGGGCGGCACCTACTTTTCTTTG
>NZ_JAGUUD010000034.1:0-67612 GCF_020177535.1 Paraburkholderia sp. XV
TTTGCGGCGGCAAAGAAAAGTAGGTGCCGCCCCGCACAGGGGCGACGCATGAAGCGAGATAACGCATCGCGGATGCCAGCGCACGCGGATGCCAGCGCAAAACCCAAACAAACCGCCCAGCGTCGCAGACAAACAAAAACTACCTCGGCAATTCAGAATGCCCCATCAGATAAGCATCAACTGACCGCGCACACTGCCGCCCCTCGCGAATCGCCCACACCACGAGCGACTGCCCGCGCCGCATATCCCCCGCCGTGAACACCTTCTCCACCGACGTGTAATAAGCCTTATCGCCTTCGGTAGAAGCACGCACATTCCCACGCGCATCCTTATCGACGCCGAAGGCCTCCAGCACAGGCGAAACAGGTTGCGTAAAGCCCATCGCCAGCAACACGAGATCGGCCTTCATTTCGAACTCGGAATCGGGCACTTCGACCATCTTGCCGTCCTTCCATTCGACACGCGCCGCGATCAGCTTCTCGACCTTGCCGTTCTTGCCTTCGAAACGCTTCGTAGCAACCGCCCAATCCCGCTCGCAACCTTCCTCATGCGACGACGACGTGCGCAGCTTGACCGGCCAGTACGGCCACACGAGCGGCTTGTTTTCCTCTTCCGGCGGCTGCGGCAGCAGTTCGAACTGCGTGACACCCTTCGCGCCATGACGGTTCGACGTGCCAACGCAATCCGAACCCGTATCGCCACCGCCGATCACGACGACATGCTTGCCCTTCGCAAGCAACTGGTCCGCAACCTTGTCGCCCGCGTTGACCTTGTTCTGCTGCGGCAAAAATTCCATCGCGTAATGAATGCCCGCAAGCTCACGGCCCGGCACAGGCAAATCACGCGGCGTCTCGGAGCCGCCCGTCAGGATCACGGCATCGAACTGATCCTTCAGTTCTTCCGGCGTGATGGTTTCCTTCGCCGTGTTGCCGATGTGCGCCGGAAGCGGGTCCTTACCGACGAACACGTTCGCGCGGAACGTCACGCCTTCCGCCTCCATCTGGCGCATGCGACGGTCGATCAGCCACTTCTCCAGCTTGAAGTCGGGGATGCCGTAACGCAGCAGCCCGCCAACGCGGTCGTTCTTCTCGAACACCGTGACGTCATGACCGACGCGCGCGAGTTGCTGCGCAGCCGCCAGACCCGCCGGGCCCGAACCGACCACGGCAACCTTCTTGCCCGTCTTGTGCTTCGGAGGTTGCGGCGCAACCCAGCCTTCGGCCCACGCCTTGTCGATGATTGCGTGCTCGATCGACTTGATGCCGACCGGGTCGTCGTTGATGCCGAGCGTGCACGCCGCTTCGCACGGCGCCGGGCAGATGCGGCCCGTGAACTCGGGGAAGTTGTTCGTCGAATGCAGGACGTCGATCGCGTTCTTCCAGTCCTGGCGGAACACCAGGTCGTTGAAGTCCGGGATGATGTTGTTCACCGGACAGCCGTTGTTGCAGAACGGGATGCCGCAGTCCATGCAACGCGCGCCCTGAATCTTGGCTTCGTCGTCGGTCAATGCCGAGACGAATTCCTTGTAGTGCTTCACACGCGTGAGGGGTGCTTCGTACGCCTCGTGGCGGCGCTCGAACTCGAGAAAACCGGTTGCCTTGCCCATGTGGTTCTCTATGTCTATCTAATCGGTGAGGGGATCGGCGCCCGCTGCGTGTTGCAGCGGGCGCGCTTCGTTATGTCGTCAGGGGTTGGGGCGGGAAACGATCAGGCCGCGAGTACTTCCTTGGCTGCCTTCTTCGCGCCCATTTCGCCCAGCGCGCGCTTGTATTCCGTCGGGAACACCTTCACGAACTGACGGCGTGACGCATCCCAGTTTTCGAGCAGCGCCTTCGCGCGCGGCGAACCGGTGAACTGGAAGTGACGTTCGATGAGCCCCTTGAGCAGCGCTTCGTCGGTCTGGCCCATGTGCCACAGCGCCTTGTCGACCGTGCGTTCCTGTTCGGCCTGTTGCAGCACCGGCTCCAGCGCGACCATCGACTTGTTGCACTTGGCCGCGAACGTACCGTCCACGTCGTACACGTAGGCGAGGCCGCCCGACATGCCCGCCGCGAAGTTACGGCCCGTTTCGCCGAGCACGACGACCGTGCCGCCCGTCATGTATTCGCAACCGTGGTCGCCCGTGCCTTCGACGACCGCCGTCGCGCCCGAGTTACGCACGCAGAAGCGCTCGCCCGCAACACCACGGAAGAACGATTCGCCTTCGATCGCGCCGTACATCACCGTGTTGCCGCAGATGATGTTTTCTTCGGACTTGCCGCGGAAATCATTCGTGGGACGGATGATGATGCGCCCGCCCGACAGACCCTTGCCGACATAGTCGTTGCCGTCGCCGACCAGATCCAGCGTGATGCCCTTCGCGAGGAACGCGCCGAAGCTCTGGCCCGCCGTGCCCTTCAACTGGATGTGGATCGCGTCGTCGGGCAGACCGTCGTGGCCGTACTTCTTCGCGATCGTGCCGGACAGCATCGCGCCGACCGTACGGTTCACGTTGCGCACCGGCTGGATGAACGACACGTGTTCGCCCTTCTCGATGGCCGCCTTCGCCTTCTCGATCAGCGTGTGATCGAGCGCGCGGTCGAGGCCGTGATCCTGCGAATCGACATGCATGCGCGCGACGCTCGCCGGAACGTCCGGCTGATAGAACACGCGCGAGAAGTCGAGACCCTTCGCCTTCCAGTGCTCGATGCCCTTCTTCATATCGAGGTATTCGCTGTGGCCGATCAGGTCGTCGAACTTGCGCACGCCCAGTTGCGCCATGATTTCGCGCACTTCTTCCGCGATAAAGAAGAAGAAGTTCACGACGTGTTCCGGCTGGCCCTGGAATTTCGCGCGCAGCACGGGGTCTTGCGTCGCGACGCCGACCGGGCACGTGTTCAGGTGGCACTTGCGCATCATGATGCAGCCTTCGACGACCAGCGGCGCCGTCGCGAAGCCGAATTCGTCCGCGCCGAGCAGCGCGCCGATCACGACGTCGCGGCCCGTTTTCATCTGGCCGTCGGCCTGCACGCGGATACGGCCGCGCAACTGGTTCAGCACCAGCGTCTGCTGCGTTTCAGCGAGGCCCAGTTCCCACGGCGTGCCGGCGTGCTTCACCGACGACAGCGGCGATGCGCCCGTGCCGCCATCATGACCGGCGATCACGACGTGATCGGCCTTCGCCTTCGCGACACCCGCAGCGACCGTGCCGACACCCACTTCCGACACCAGCTTCACCGAGATGCTCGCCGCCGGGTTGGCATTCTTCAGATCGTGGATCAGCTGAGCCAGGTCTTCGATGGAATAGATGTCGTGGTGCGGCGGCGGCGAGATCAGGCCGACGCCCGGCACCGAGTAACGCAGCTTGCCGATGTACTCGGACACCTTGTGACCCGGCAACTGGCCGCCTTCGCCGGGCTTCGCGCCCTGCGCCATCTTGATCTGGATCTGGTCGGCAGAAGCGAGATATTCCGCCGTCACGCCGAAGCGGCCCGACGCGACCTGCTTGATCTTGGAGCGCAGCGAATCGCCTTCCTTCAGCGGGATGTCGGTCACGACTTCATCGCCGAGGATGGACTTCATCGTGTCGCCATTCTTGATCGGAATGCCGCGCAGTTCGTTGCGATAGCGGTTTTCATCTTCGCCGCCCTCACCCGTGTTCGACTTGCCGCCGATACGGTTCATCGCCACAGCCAGCGTGGCGTGCGCTTCCGTCGAGATCGAGCCGAGCGACATCGCGCCCGTTGCAAAGCGCTTGACGATTTCCTTCGCCGATTCCACTTCGTCCAGCGGAATCGCCTTCGACGGATCGACCTTGAACTCGAACAGGCCACGGAACGTCATATGACGCTTCGTCTGGTCGTTGATCAGGTGCGCGTATTCCTTGTACGTCTGATACGAGTTGCTGCGCGCCGAGTGCTGCAGCTTGGCGATCGCATCTGGCGTCCACATGTGGTCTTCGCCGCGCACGCGGTAGGCGTACTCGCCACCCGCGTCGAGCATGTTGGCGAGAACCGGGTTGTCGCCGAACGCGTCGCGGTGCAGACGGATCGCTTCTTCCGCCACTTCGAACAGGCCAATGCCGCCGACCTTCGACGCCGTGCCCTTGAAGTACTTGTTCACGAGATCTTCAGCGAGACCGACTGCTTCGAAAATCTGCGCGCCCGTGTACGACATGTACGTCGAGATACCCATCTTCGACATGACCTTGTGCAGGCCCTTGCCGATTGCCTTCGTGAAGTTGTAGACCGCCTTTTCCGCCGACAGGTCGCCCTTCATGCCCGCGGCCATCTGCGCGAGCGTTTCCATTGCCAGGTACGGGTGAACGGCTTCCGCGCCGAAGCCCGCGAGCAGCGCGAAATGGTGCGTCTCGCGCGCCGAGCCCGTTTCGACGACGAGGCCCGTGCTCGTGCGCAGACCTTGCTGCACGAGGTGCGAATGGATCGCGGACGTAGCCAGCAGCGCCGGAATCGCGACGTTGTCGCGGTCGGTCTTGCGGTCCGACACGATGAGCATGTTGTAGCCGGACTTGACGGCATCCACGGCTTCCGCGCACAGCGATGCCAGGCGCGCTTCGATGCCTTCCTTGCCCCAGCTCACGGGGTAGCAGATGTTCAGTTCGTACGAGCTGAACTTGCCGCCCGTGTATTGATCGATCGCGCGGATCTTCGCGATGTCCTTGAAGTCGAGCACAGGCTGCGACACTTCGAGGCGCATCGGCGGGTTGATGTTGTTCGTGTCGAGCAGGTTCGGCTTCGGGCCGACGAACGACACCAGCGACATCACCATGTTTTCACGGATCGGGTCGATGGGCGGGTTCGTGACCTGCGCGAACAGCTGCTTGAAGTAGTGATAGAGCGTCTTGTTCTTGTTGGACATGACGGCCAGCGGCGAGTCGTTGCCCATCGAGCCAACGGCTTCTTCGCCTGCCTGCGCCATCGGCGCCATCAGGAACTTGAGGTCTTCCTGCGTGTAGCCGAACGCCTGCTGGCGATCGAGCAGCGCAGCCGCTTCGCGGCGCTCCGTGACGACGTCTTCCGCGTTCGGCTCGATTTCGTCGAGCTTGATGCGCACGGCGTCGATCCAGCTCTTGTACGGCTTGGCGTTCGCGAGGTTGTCCTTCAGTTCCTTGTCGTCGATGATGCGGCCGTGCTCCATGTCGATCAGGAACATCTTGCCCGGCTGCAGACGCCACTTCTTGACGATCTTCGACTCCGGAATGGGCAGCGTGCCCGCCTCCGACGCCATGATCACGAGGTCGTCGTCCGTGACGATGTAGCGCGCCGGACGCAGGCCGTTACGGTCGAGCGTCGCGCCGATCTGGCGGCCGTCGGTGAACGCGATGGCAGCGGGGCCGTCCCACGGTTCCATCATCGCGGCGTGGTATTCGTAGAACGCGCGGCGGTTGTCGTCCATCAGCGTGTGCTGTTCCCATGCTTCGGGAATCATCATCATCACTGCGTGGACCAGCGGGTAACCGGCCATCACGAGCAGTTCGAGACAGTTGTCGAACGACGCCGTGTCCGATTGGCCCGGATAGATCAGCGGCCACAGCTTCGGCAGGTCGTCGCCGAGCACGTGCGAGGCGATCGCGCCCGTACGCGCGTTCAGCCAGTTGACGTTGCCCTTCACCGTGTTGATTTCGCCGTTGTGGGCGATCATGCGGTACGGGTGAGCCAGCTCCCACGCCGGGAACGTGTTGGTCGAGAAACGCTGGTGCACGAGCGCGAGCGCCGACACGACGCGCTCGTCCTGCAGGTCGCGGTAGTACACGCCGACCTGGCCTGCCAGCAGCAGCCCCTTGTAGACGACCGTGCGCGCGGACATGGACGGCACGAAGTATTCCTTGCCGTGCTTCAGCTTGAGCGCCTGAATGCGGTGGCTCGCCGTCTTGCGGATCACGTACAGCTTCCGCTCCAGCGCGTCCGTCACCATGATGTCCTTGCCGCGGCCGATGAAAATCTGGCGGATCAGCGGCTCGCTCGCCTTCACGGTCGGCGAAATGGGCATGGTGTGGTCCGCGGGCACGTCGCGCCAGCCGAGCACGACCTGGCCTTCGGCCTTCACCGTGCGCTCCAGTTCCTGTTCGCAGGCGAGACGCGATGCGTGTTCCTTCGGCAGGAAGATCATGCCCACGCCGTATTCGCCCTCGGGCGGCAGCGTCACGCCCTGCTTCGCCATCTCCTCGCGGTAGAACGAGTCCGGAATCTGGATCAGGATGCCCGCGCCGTCGCCCATCAGCGGGTCGGCGCCGACGGCGCCCCGGTGATCCAGGTTTTCGAGGATCTTCAGGCCCTGCTGGATGATTTCGTGGCTTTTCTTGCCCTTGATATGCGCAACAAAGCCGACGCCGCATGCGTCGTGCTCGTTTGCGGGGTCGTAAAGACCTTGCGCGGCGGGAACCGTGGAAAGCGGCTGCTGATGGTCGTTCATGGGGACACCGTCTGTCAGGGGCCGTGGGGCCGTTGAACCATTTTGTTTTTGCCCGCGGTGCGGACTTCGACCGCGCGGGCGGCCGCGGACGCGCGATATTGCAGTTGCACATCGGGACGCCGGAAATCGGAATATACGCGACGAATCAAAGGAATAGCAAACAAAATGTGATGGTCGGGCCCCTATTATCAATGTGGTGCATTTTTCGCCCCGTTAATTGGTGCCACATCAAAACGGGGCAAAAGAAAACGGCATGCGTGAATGCCGTTTTCTTTCTGCTTTTGCCAGCAAGCCGTTGAACACAAAAGGCTTATTGGGTTTGCGGCGTCTCCCGGACCTTGCGCGGCCGGCCCCTTGGCAAGGGCGAGACGCGCCGGTTCGCGGCCCGCGCCGCCCACTCCCGATACGAGTCGCTACCGAGCACCCAGCCCTTCAAGGTGGCCTGCTGAAGCTGGCTGGCTTCGCGTTCGTCGAGCGGCTGCTCGCACAGTTCGCGGTACGCGCGCTGCCGCTCGAATGGCGTATTGCCGAGCGACCAGTACAAACGATGATCGGTGATCAAACTGTCTAAGGTCAGGCCGATGTGATGCCGATAACTGGACCATCGGTAGTCTTCGGGCGTGCTCACCAGCTGGTTGCGCACCGGCGACATTTCGACCACGCGGCTCGCGAGCAGGAAGTACTTCTCGCCTTCGATCACCGTCGCGCGATAGCGGCCTTCCCACAACGTGCCGCGCCGCGAGTATCGGCGATTGAAGTGCGCAACGTAACGTCGGCCGACCGCCTGCATCGCTTTCGGCAGGCTCGATTCGTCGGTGGGCGTGACGAGCAGCTGCACCGCGCCCGGCATCAGCGCGTATGCGTGAACGGATAAATGGTGATCGCGCGAAGCCGCCTTCAGGCAATCGATGAACAGTTCGTAATCCTGGTCGTCGACGAATGCGGGCTGCTGGTCGAGTCCGCGCAGGATCACGTGTTGCGGCTGGTCGGGGACATAAAGACGTGCAAGCCGTGCCATGCTGGATTATCCAAAGTCGCGTTGGTACATACCCGAAGGTCCGAAAAGCTGCGCCGGCGCGGCCTCACGCGCCAAGCGGGTCTGCCGGAAAACGGCAAAAAGCCTAGGCAGAACGCTCTAACCGGTGCGTATGGTTTGTTTGAAACGTTGTGGTCATAATTGGCGGGCCTTTTTTGGAGGAGCACAAATGAAATTAAAACAGGCCTTGGGGGTCGCGGCACTCGCTTGCATAACAACCACAGCGCACGCGCAATCGGCCGGCAGTTTCTTCGTTACAACAGGGTGGTTCCATCTCGCGCCTCAGTCCAGTAGTGACCCGCTGAGAGAGACAAACGTCAACGGCACGCCCGTCAATATCACTGTGCCCAACACGGGCGCCACACTCGGCAGCGGCGACACCATCGGTTTCACCGGGGGTTACTTCGTCACCGACCATATCGCCACCGAGTTCGTGATCGGCGTACCGCCGCAATTCGACCTGCACGGCAGCGGCGCATTCCAGCAATATGGCAAGCTCGGCTCAGCAAAACAGTGGAGCCCGACGCTGCTGTTCAAGTACTACTTCAACCAGCCGCAAGCGAAGTTCCGTCCGTATCTGGGCTTGGGTGTGAGCCGCGTCTCGTTTACCGACGAGCACATCACGAACGGTGCTTTCGAAGCCAACGTACTTCATGGTCCGACCACGGTAACAACGGATAGTTCGTGGGAGCCCGTGTTTAATGCCGGCTTCACGTACGCGTTCACCGACCACTGGTTCGCGGGCTTCTCTATCTCGTATCTGCCGCTCTCGACGACCGCCAAGCTGAACACCCAGGCGCAGACTCCCATCGGTACCGTCAACGTCCAGTCGGAAACGAAGATTCGTCTGAACCCGATCGTCACGTATGTGAACCTCGGTTACCGGTTCTAACACAACAGGGTAGACGAGATTTTCGGGCTTGAACAACGCCGATCTGCAAAAGCGCGTCGGCGTTTTTCCATGCGATCACGATACCTGTATGTACACGCCTTCGTCTCCGACGGATCGCGACATCATTCCCGCCATACACGCCGCCGCCCGTTGTAAATTTGACTGAAACGGGCGCGCCAGCGGTGCAATTTCTGCCGCATGCGGCATGCATCGGTGCAGTGGGAGCGTCTGTGTGGATCAGATCGCCGGGCGGGCATCGAAGTTGCGTCAGAGGATACTTCCCGCGCTGTGTTGCGGGGATACTCAAACTACCTTCATCGACGGAGCGACCATGACTGCACTTCCTAACACGCGAGATGCCCTGGGCGAATCCTGGACCACGGCTGGACGTCGTGCGCGACGCATTGCGCGCCACAGTCGACATGCCGCAGAAGATATTGCAAGCGAACTGCGCACCCTGATGACCGAACTCGAGAATACGCTCGGAGACGGCACGCAAGCGGACGCCGCGGTGCTGCGCACGCAAATGCGCAAACGTCTCGACGAAGCGCGCACACGTCTGAACGACACGCGCGATGCGATGCGCGAGCGCGCCGAAGCGGCAATCCACGATGCCGATGATTACGTGCATGAAAATCCGTGGCGGACGATTGCCATTGTTGGTGGCGTCGCGCTGATCGCAGGCGCCCTGCTTGCGCGAGGCGGCTCGCGCTGACGCACGCGGCGCCGGGCTGGACCTCGGATCGTTGCGCAGCACGGGCACGGCGCGTGACTGCGCGCCGCTTCCCTTCGATATGTCGAGCCGGGCGAGCGGAAGTTCGCGCGCGCGGCATCGTTGCGCAGACTGCTGACGTCGCGGTTCGCGCGGCTCTGGCAGCGTTGTCAGGCGCGAGACGTGACCACGTCAATCGCCGTCTACGATGAACAGTCGCTGGTATTCCTTCGAAGCGTAGCGGTCCGTCATGCCCGCGATGTAATGCGCGATGAGGCGCGGCTGCTTCGCTGCGTCCGGCGTCTGGTAGGCGGGCGGCAGCAGGCGGGGATCGTCGATGAACGCGTCGAACAAACCGGCGATCACCCGTTGAGCCTTGTTGGCCATCCGCATGACGCGATAGTGGCGATACAGGTTCTTGAAGAGAAACCGCTTGAGCTGTGTGGCCTGCGCAGCGACAGCGTCGCTGTGCGCGACGAGCGGCGGCGCGCGGCGCACGTCGTCCAGCGACGCCGGCGCATGCTGCGCAATATTGCGCGTGGTCGTGTCGATCAGATCGACGATCAGCGTGTTGATGATGCGCCGCACCGTCTCGTGAATCAGCCGGCGCCCCTCGATCTGCGGATAGTCGCGCCGCGCTGCGTCGTAGTGCGTGTGCCATAGCTCGACTTCGGCGAGCTGCTCGATCGTGAGCAACCCCGAACGCAGACCGTCGTCCACGTCGTGGTTGTTGTATGCGATTTCGTCGGCGAGATTGGCGATCTGCGCTTCGATCGACGGTTGCCGCCCTTGCAAAAAACGCTCGCCCAGTTCGCCCAGACGCCGGGCGTTTTCGCGTGAGCAATGCTTGAGGATGCCTTCGCGCGTCTCGAAGCACAGGTTAAGGCCGTCGAACGCGCCGTAATGCTCTTCGAGATCGTCGACGACGGCGAGACTCTGCAAGTTGTGCTCGAAGCCGCCGTAGTCGCGCATGCATTCGTTGAGCGCATCCTGCCCGGCATGGCCGAAGGGCGTGTGTCCGAGATCGTGTGCCAGCGAAATCGCCTCGACGAGATCTTCGTTCACGCGCAGATTGCGCGCGACAGAACGCGCGATCTGCGCGACTTCGAGACTGTGCGTGAGCCGTGTGCGAAACAGATCGCCCTCGTGATTCACGAAGACCTGGGTCTTGTACTCGAGCCTTCGGAAAGCGGTCGAATGAACAATGCGGTCGCGATCCCGTTGAAATTCTGTGCGCGCGCTCGGCGGCGCTTCGTGATGGCGCCGGCCGCGCGATTGGGAAGAATGCGCGGCATACGGCGCGAGGTGCGCTTCGAGCGCGGCGATGGTGGGCAGCGATACGACGCCGGTAACGGGCATGACCGAAGCGGCGTCGAGTGATTCGCTCAGAGGGTCGCTGCGTATTTCACTCACCGATATCTCCGAATCAGATGCGACGGCCGCTGTCTGGCGGGGCCGCTGCGCTTCGCGTCAGGTGCCGACGCTGGCGTCTAGCGTTTGGAGCACCGCCTCGTCGGGGGCGCGGGTAATCAGTGTGTCGCCGAAACGCTTCAGCAGGATGAACTTGATTTCGCCCGCCTCCGCCTTCTTGTCGACGCGCATCAGATCGACGTAGCGCGCCGCGCCGAGCGTGGGTGCCTGAACCGGAAGATGCGCAGCCTCGATGACGGCGACCAGCCGCTTGCGCGCGGCTTCGTCCAGATGGCCGAGACGCACGGACAGGTCCGCCGCCATTACCATCCCGCAGCCCACCGCTTCGCCGTGCAGCCACTCGCCATAGCCGAGCCCCGCTTCGATCGCGTGACCGAACGTATGCCCGAAGTTGAGGATGGCGCGCAGACCGCCTTCACGCTCGTCGGCCGCGACGACGGAAGCCTTGATCTCGCACGACCGCTTGACCGCTTCGGCAAGCGCTTCCGGCTCACGGCGATTGAGCGCCTCGATGTTCGCTTCGATCCAGTCGAAGAACGTTGCGTCGGCAATCGCGCCTGTCTTGATGACTTCCGCGACCCCTGCCGCCAGTTCGCGCGGCGGCAGCGTGCGCAGCGCGCCGATATCGGCGATCACCGCTTGCGGCTGGTAGAACGCGCCGATCATGTTCTTGCCGAGCGGATGGTTGATGCCCGTCTTGCCACCGACCGACGAATCGACCTGCGACAACAGCGTGGTTGGCACCTGGATGAACGGCACGCCGCGCATGTAGCAGGCCGCCGCGAAACCCGTCATGTCGCCGATCACGCCGCCGCCGAGCGCGATCAGCGTGGTCTTGCGATCGGCCCGCGCGCCGAGCAGCGCGTCGAAGATCAGATTCAGCGTTTCCCAATTCTTGTGCGCCTCGCCGTCAGGCAGCACGACCGTCGACACGTCCTTGCCGAGCGGCGCGAGCGCCTTGCGCAGGGTGTCGCCGTACAGGGGATCGACCGTCGTGTTGGTGACGATCGTCACCGACGCGCCGCGAATATGCGGCGCGAACAGTTCGCTGCGGCCGATCAGATCGGCGCCGATGTGTATGGGATAGGCGCGCTCGCCCAGTTCGACGTTGACGGTAATCATGGAATTCATCTCGCCATTATGACGTAGCAGGCTTGGCGACGCCCGCCATCTCGAGCTGCATCAGCACCATGTTGACGAGCCCGTTGACGGACGGACGCCCCGTTTCGATCACGAAATGGGCGCATTCGCGGTAGAGCGGATCGCGCACTTCATAGAGGGCTTCGAGGCGCCCTTTCGGGTCTTCGGTCTGCAGAAGCGGCCGGTTCTTGTCGCGGCGCGTGCGCAGCCAGAGGTCGTGCGGATTGGCGCGCAGATAGACGACGATGCCGTGCGCTCGCAGCGCGTCGCGGTTTTCCGGGCGCAAGACCGCGCCGCCGCCCGTCGCGAGCACGATGCTTTCGCGTCCGGTGAGTTCGGCGATCACTTGGGCCTCGCGGTCGCGAAAGCCCGATTCGCCTTCGAGTTCGAAGATCACCGGGATGCGCGCACCCGTGCGCGCCTCGATTTCATGATCGGAGTCGAAGAACGGGCGATCCAGCCGGCGCGCCACGGCCCGGCCCACGGTGGTCTTACCTGCCCCCATGAGCCCTACAAAAAAAACGTTGGCGTGTGCGTCCCGCGGTTGCAACTTATCCTCTGGCTAATCCGGTGTAGTTCGTGCGGCAGCTTACTGGCAAAGCGCCTGCCTTGTCGAGCCTGACGGCCGGAGCGGCTGCCGCCGATCATGCTTTCGGCCCGCGCCCATGGCGCTTTCCCGACGATCCGTCAATTTGTCTGCACAACCCTCGGGGTGATGAAAACGACGAGTTCGCTGGTCAGATCGCGGTGGGCGCGATGCCGGAAAAGCGCGCCCAAAAGCGGTATTTTGCCCAGGAGCGGCACGCGCGTCACATCATCGCGGTCGTCCGACTCGTAGATTCCGCCAATCGACACCGTTCCGCCGTCCTCCATCTCGACGCGCGTCTGCACATGTTTGGTGTTGATGGCGGGCCCCGACGCCGTCTGCTCGCCGACACTGTCCTTCGCGACGTCGAGATCCAGCACGACCCGGCCGTCCGGCGTGATTTGCGGCTCGACCTCCAGTTTGAGGCTGGCGCGGCGAAACTGCACGCCCGACACGCCCTGCCCGACTTTCGCCTGATACGGCAGTTCGGTGCCCTGCTCGACGATCGCCTTCATCCGGTCCGCCGTCACCACGCGCGGACTGGACACGATTCTTCCGAGCCCTTCCGCTTCGAGTGCGCTCAACTCGATGTTCACGAGCCGCGTCGCCTGCGCGGCGAACAGCGTGAAACCCGCCGTGGCCGCGTCGAAGCCGGAGATCGGCCGCGCCGACAGATCGTAGATCGCGCCCTCCTTGCCGCCGACGACACCGATCGCCTTGCCGTCTTCGTTCGTGGCGAGCATCGACAGTTTCACGCCGAGGTTGCGCGAAAAACCCTTCTCCGCTTCGACGATGCGCGCCTCGATCAGCACCTGACGCGTCGGCCGGTCGAGCGACGCGATCAGTTCCGCGATCTGCGCGAGGCGCGCATCGAGATCGGTGACGAACAGCAGATTGGTGCGCGGGTCGGCCATCGCCGCGCCGCGTTTGGACAACACACGCTGATTGCCCGACGCCGTCAGCAGCTTGCGCAGTTCTTCGGCGTGCGCGTAGTGCAGCTCGAAAGTGCGGCTCGCGAGCGGCTCGAGCTCGGCGGCGCGTGCATGCGCTTCGAAGCGCTGACGCTCGCGCGCCGCCAGTTCGGACAGCGGCGCGACCCAGATCACGTTGCTGCGCTGCTCCATCGCGAGGCCGTTGACGTCGAGCAGCGTATCGAACGCGGCGCGCCACGGCACGTTGTCCAGATGCAGCGTGACCGCGCCGCGCGCCTTGTCGCTGGCGACGATGTTCAGGCCGGTGAATTTCGCGAACGCGCCGAGCACCGCACCCAGTTCGGCGTGCTGGAAATGCAACGTAATCGGGCTGTCCGCAGGAATCGACGGCGAGGCGTTCGTGCTCAGACGGGCGGCGGGCGGAAGCGGCACGGGCGGGCCTTCCAGCGGCTCCGTGCGCGCTTCGTCCTGGCGTTTCGGTTCGGTTTCGATGCGCGCGGCGGAAGGCGGTTGTGCCGCATCCCGCGCCGGGTCCGTCTCGCGCCCGGCCGCGCCCGCTTCATCGGTTGCATCCGGCGTGAACGGATTGGCGACGTCCGTCGTCACCACGCGCGGCAACGGCGGCATGCCGGCGGGTGTGAGCGCCTCGTCGAACGGCATGTCGGCGGGAAGCGGCGGCAACGATGCGCGCGCCGCCATGGCGACGAAAGCAGCACACGCGAGCATCGAGCGCATGACATTGAGCCGCATCATTCGACGGCCTCCGCGAGCGTCAGCGAATACGAGCTGCCATCGCGCTTTGCAAACGTGAGGGCGCGTGCATCGACATGCGCAACCCGCTCTTCGCCCCACTGTTGCCCCGGTTCGAGCGTCTCTGCGTTGTCGCCCGCTTCGATCAGCGCGAGACCTCGCAGGCGGTCGGCCAGAAGCCCGACCAGCCGCATCGATGACGAAGCGTCCCCCTGGACCGACGCAAGCGCCGCAGGTTGAAACGGATCGTAGAACACGATCTCTTCGTCGGGATCGAACGCGTCAGGATCATCGCGCACCGTTCGACGCGTGACATCCCGCACTGGATGAACCGCGCTGAACGAATGCAGCGTCGCATTGATTGACAAGACCTCGCCCTGACGCTTGAGCGTCACGTCTTCAGGCACCACGAGGACGGGCAAACCCGCAAGCCCTTCCAGAAAATCGACGACATGATCGAAGTCGGCTTGAGCCGTCACATGCAGCGGACGCATGGCGTCGAGTCCGCTACCCGTGACGACGCCCGGCTCGATTGCGAGCAGCGTCACCTCGTTGCGCGCCGCAAGCTGTGAGATCACGCGTATGTCGTCGGCCGAGGTCCAGTTCGAAGGCATCGGCGCGACGCTTGCCTCCCGACGCAATGCAGGCAACTGCGTGACGACCGCTTCCGCTTCGCCCAGCTTGCCCTGCGCCGCCGATAACATTTCGCGGCTCGCCTGGACTCCGCTCATATCCGTGGCGAGCCATGCATTCGCGCCGAGCACGAAGGCAGCCACAGCTATGCACAATGCGACGGCCCAACGTCGTCGCACGCTCCATGCTTCGAGTGGCACGCGCAAGCGCTCGACCAGCGTGTGGCCGAACCGCTCGCGCGTCGTTGGCATGCCGATGCGGCCAGCAATAGTCGTGTTCATTGCTTCCCTCTCGTGTTCTGATGCGCCTCTGCCTGCGCCCGTTTTTTTTCAGGCGGCCCGTCCCATTTCAGATGGGCTTTGATTTCGAACGCCGACGATGCCTCCGTTGCGCCCGTCGCCCGACGCATGTCGCTCAAGTCGGAGTCCTTCACGCCTTTCAACGCGGCGAGGCGGTTCAGCCACGCCGCCGACGCTGCATGATCGGAAGACGCGGCAAGCAGTTCCGTATCCCGTCCGCGTTGCCGCAACTGCCTGACGGCGACAGCCTCGGACGACTCCCGGCCCAACGCATCGAGCAGATCGAGCAGGTGCATGAGCGGTTCGGAAAGCGTCGCGGCGCGCTCGTTTCTCAGACGCTCCTCGCGTGCCTCGCCCACGAGCCGCGTGTGTTCGGCAAGCGGCGGCGCAAGCACGGCAAGGCGTTGCTCGATCGCCGCGCGCTGCCTGTCGATACGCACCCGCTCGAACGCCTGCCACACCATCAGCAATGCCACAGCGGTGCAACCACACAGCGTCGCACTCGTCCATTCGACATAGCGGCGCCGGCGCGCGAGCCGCGCATCGCGCTGCCGGTGCGGCAACAGATTGAAACCGTGGGCGAAGGTCATTGCGTCACGCCCCGCAATGCCAGACCGAAGGCGACCGCGAACGAAGGCTCATGCAACAGTTCCGAGTCGGGTATCACGTTGCCGTCGCTGAGTGAAGAACAGTCGAACGGCAACACGGAACAGCCCAGCACATCACCGACATCGGCAAGTGAAAAGCACACGCCATCGAGCAATTCGATTTCGCCGCCCACCAGCGCGCACACGTTCAGGTTGTTTTCCGCGAGATCGCGCAACGCGTCGGCGACGCACGAATATTCAGGCGACGGGTAACGGATTTCGTCCGCGATCGCTTCCCCTTCGACGCGCCAGCCGTACACGCCATCGCTGCCGATCCAGATCGCCGCATACGGCTCGTGCAGCTCGAGTTCGAAAGTCGCGGCGTGACGCAGCGCGCGCAACGCCGCATGCGGCTCGACGTCGACCGTGGTCAGCGTCACGCCTGCCATGGCCGCGCTTTCGATGCGCGCTTCGAGATGCGCGCGCGCCGTCGCGGCAATCGACACCCTGCCAGGATTCGACGGCGACTCGTCGACGTACCAGTCGACGGCGAGCGCGTGACGCTCGATGCCCGCGACGCGCTCGGCTTCCATCAGCACCGTGGGCTCGAGTGACGCACCCGAACCACGCGGCCCGCTCACGTGATTGATGGGGAGATGCGCCGTGAAGGTCGCGGAGCCCGGAATCGCCATTGCGCATCGCAGTGCCGCCGACATGCATTGCTGGGGCACCCGACAGAATGCCTCGGACACCGCGCGCGCCACCGCTTGCCGGTCCACGATCTCCGCGCCAGCCATCGCGCCCGGCGCGAGCGGCTCCAAAGCAATGCATTCGATGCGCACAGGTCCCGCCTTTCGCGCGCTGCCGCTCAGCGCCACGATCCTCACCGCCTGCGCACCGACATCGATGCCGACTGCCTGACGCCGCATCGCCATTCGTAACGAGTCTTTCAACGCCATTCCATCCTCCCTCAGATACCAACGGAAACTGAAGGCCCGCGGCATCCGGAGAAACGCGGGCAACGGAAGGCATTCTGCGCAGCGCGGCACACAGGCGAAATTCAGCCGAATGGCTAATGGTCGGGTGACGGATATCCGGCGACAATCAAAGGCACTACAGTGTTCTCATAGCCGTGCGGACCGCGTCGGCCGTAAGCACGCCGAAAGCTGGCGGGTCGGGCGGCTATAATCGCGGGACCGTTTTCTGGTGTTCATATGCAATCCACGACTCCTACGTCTCCGCCTCCACCCCCGCAGAAGCGCAAGCGTCCGCTGTGGCTGAAGATCATCCTTGGCTTCGTCGGGCTGATCTTCGCCGGAATCCTCTGCGTTTTGCTCGTGCTGGGTTACGCGCTGGTCGTCGCCACGCCCAATCTGCCTTCGCTCGACGCGTTGACGGACTATCGCCCGAAGGTGCCGCTGCGCATCTACACGGCAGATCACGTGCTGATCGGCGAATTCGGCGAAGAACGCCGCGACATCGTGCACATGCGCGAGGTGCCGGACAATCTGAAGAAGGCCGTGCTCGCCATCGAAGACGCGCGTTTCTACGACCACGGCGGCGTCGATCTGATGGGTATCGCGCGCGCCGGCGTGGTCGCGCTCACGAACGGCCACGCAACGCAAGGCGCGAGCACGATCACGATGCAGGTTGCGCGCAACTTCTTCCTGTCCAGCGAGAAGACGTACACGCGCAAGATCTACGAGATGCTGCTCGCGTATAAGATCGAATCGAAGCTGAGCAAAGATCAGATTCTCGAGGTGTACATGAATCAGATCTATCTCGGCCAGCGTGCGTACGGCTTCGCGAGCGCGGCGCGGGTGTACTTTGGCAAGGACCTGAAAGACCTGTCGCTGGCCGAATGCGCGATGCTCGCCGGTCTGCCCAAAGCGCCGTCCGCGTATAACCCGGTGGTGAATCCGAAGCGCGCGAAAGTGCGTCAGGAATACATCCTTCAGCGCATGCTGGAACTCGGCTATATCACGCAGGACCAGTACGACACGGCGAGCCGTCAGCCGCTCATCGTCAAGGGCGCTGGCAAGGAGTTCAGCGTGCACGCGGAGTACGTCGCGGAAATGGTGCGGCAGATGATGTATGCGCAGTACCGCGAAGAGGCGTACACGCGCGGCCTGAACGTCGTGACGACCATCGATTCCGCCGATCAGGACGCCGCATACCGTGCGTTGCGCAAGGGCTTGATGGACTATGAACGGCGTCACGGCTATCGCGGTCCGGAAGCATTCATCGACCTGCCCGCCGACGCGGACGCACGCGAGCAGGCCATCGACGACGCGCTGCTCGAGCATCCCGACAACGGCGAAATCATCGCGGCCGTCGTCACGTCGGCAAGTCCGAAGCAGGTTCAGGCGACGCTGATCGACGGCAACGCCGTGACGATCCAGGGCGACGGGCTGCGCTACGCGACATTCGCACTGAGCACGCGCGCTCAGCCGAACCAGCGCGTGCGGCCGGGCGCGATCATCCGTATCGTGAAGAACGACGACGGCAACTGGTCGATCACACAATTGCCGCAGATCGAAGGCGCGTTCGTCTCCGTCGTGCCGCAGGATGGCGCGATCCGCGCGCTCGTCGGCGGCTTCGACTTCAACAAGAACAAGTTCAATCACGTGACGCAGGCGTGGCGTCAGCCGGGTTCGAGCTTCAAGCCGTTCATCTATTCGGCGTCGCTAGAAAAGGGTTTGGGACCGGCAACCGTCATCAACGACGCGCCGCTCTTTTTCAGCGCAGCTGAAACAGGCGGCCAGGCGTGGGAGCCGAAGAACTACGGCGGCGGCTTCGACGGCCCGATGTCGATGCGCACTGCGCTGCAGAAGTCGAAGAACCTCGTGTCGATCCGCATCCTCAACCACATCGGCACGAAGTACGCACAGCAGTACATCACGCGCTTCGGTTTCGATGCTGAACGTCACCCCGCCTATCTGCCGATGGCACTGGGCGCGGGCCTCGTCACGCCGCTGCAGATGGCGGCTGGCTACTCGGTGTTCGCCAACGGCGGCTTTCGCGTGAATCCGTATCTGATCGCCGAAGTCACCGATCAGCGCGGCATGGTCGTCGCGCATGCTGACCCGCTCGTCGCCGGCAGCAACGCGCCGCACGCAATCGAAGCACGCAATGCGTACGTGATGAACAGCCTGCTGACGAGCGTGGCGCAGCGCGGCACGGGGGCGAAGTCGAACGTTCTGAAGCGCACGGACCTCGCAGGCAAGACGGGCACTACCAACGATTCTCGCGACGCGTGGTTCGCCGGCTATCAGCACACGCTTTGCGCGATTGCGTGGATGGGCTACGACAGCCCGCGCAGTCTCGGCGACAAGGAAACGGGCGGCGGGCTCGCACTGCCCGTGTGGATCGACTACATGGGACGCGCGCTCAAGGGCGTGCCCGAGTACAAGATGCCGATGCCGGAAGACGTCGTGTCGATCGGCGACGAGCTGTACTTCGACGACTTCACGCCCGGCAACGGCTTTGTGTCGACGGTCGGGGTGACGCTGCCGCCGCCGGGAGCCAGCGATGCAGCGAGCGCTGCGCCTGCCGCGGTCGGCGCGCAGGAAAAAGAAGACATCATGAACCTGTTCAAAGGCCACTGAGTCCCGGTTGCCGCGCAGAAACAAAGCCGCCGCGTGTCGAACGCGGCGGCTTTTTCATTTCGGCAAACGCGCATCGGCATCAGACGCGCCGGCTCGAGACGCTCAGGGCGCGATATGGACGTCTTCGCCTGCCTGCTGCGTCGCGTAGTCGGAAAGCGCCGCGTAGAACTCGGTGCCATTGCGCGTATCGCGCCACGCACCGTCGACAAAACGGAAGTGGTATCCGCCCGACTTCGCGGCGATCCAGATCTCCTGCATCGGCGGCTGAAGATTCACGATGATCTTCGTGCCGTTCTCGAATTCGAGCGTCAGCACGTTGCCGCTGCGCTCGAATTCGACGTCGGCGTCCGTATCGTCGAGCGAGCGTTCGATGGCTGCCAGCACAGCCTCGGCGCGGGTCAGGTATTCACTGTCGGACATGCTAAACTCCAGCGATTAATTATTCAGGGACAGTCATGCGAGTCGTTTTCCGGACGAGCGCCACGGCCACGATTCTAGCGACTCTGGCTATTGTCGCAGGTGTAGCGCTCAGCGGTTGCGGACAACGCGGTTCGCTGTATATGCCTACCGTTCCGCCTCTTCCGGCCAAACCGAACGAACAGACCCAGTTGCGCTCGCCCAACGAAGTGAAACCCGGCGCCGAATCCGCTCAGGATTCCGTGCCGGATACGTCGGGCACGCCATTGTCCCTGTCGCCCGATTCCGAACTGCGCACTGCGCCGACGTCGAACGCGCCCGCCCAACCGGCGTCCGGCGCGTCCGAAGCTCAATAAGACTGCCGTATGACTCAATCCGCTTTTGCCTACGTCGACGGCGTGCTGCACGCTGAAGGCGTGTCCGCCGCATCGCTTGCCGAGCAGTTCGGCACGCCGCTGTATGTCTACTCGCGCGCCGCGCTCAGCAACGCATGGCACGCCTACGCGGACGCATGCGCCGGCCGGCGCGCTACCGTGCACGTCGCCGTGAAGGCGAACAGCAACCTCGCCGTGCTCAACCTGTTCGCGCGCATGGGCGCGGGCTTCGACATCGTGTCGGGCGGCGAGCTGGCGCGCGTGCTCGCTGCGGGCGGCAAAGCGGAAAACACCGTGTTCTCGGGCGTCGGCAAGAGCGTCGCGGAAATGCGCGAAGGGCTTGCGGCGGGCGTGAAATGCTTCAACGTCGAATCGATTCCCGAACTCGACCGCCTCAATGCCGTAGCGGGTGAAATGGGCAAGAAGGCGCCCGTGTCGCTGCGCGTGAATCCTGATGTCGACGCGAAGACGCATCCGTACATTTCGACGGGCCTCAAGTCGAACAAGTTCGGCGTTGCGTTCGACGAAGCGCGCGCCACGTATCGCGCCGCCGCCGCAATGAAGCACCTCGACGTGGTCGGCATCGACTGTCATATCGGTTCGCAGATCACGGAAGTCGCGCCGTATCTCGACGCCGTGGACAAACTGCTGGAACTCGTCGAACAGATCGAGGCAGACGGCGTGAAGATCAAGCATATCGATGTCGGCGGCGGCCTCGGTATCACCTACGACGACGAAACGCCGCCGGATATCGGCGATTTCGTGCGCACCTTGCTCGACCGGATCGAAGCGCGCGGGCATGGCCACCGCGAAGTGTATTTCGAGCCGGGCCGCTCGCTCGTCGGCAATGCGGGCATGCTGCTCACGCGCGTCGAGTTTCTGAAGCCGGGCGTCGAGAAGAATTTTGCGATCGTCGACGCGGCGATGAACGACCTTGCGCGCCCCGCGATGTACGAGGCTTATCACGCAATCGAACCCGTCCTGCAGCGCGCAGGCGACAAGCATGTTTATGACGTCGTCGGTCCCGTGTGCGAAAGCGGAGACTGGCTCGGACGCGAACGCAAACTCGCCGTCGAGCCCGGCGATCTGCTCGCGATCCGCTCCGCGGGCGCCTACGGTTTCGCGATGAGCTCGAACTACAACACGCGTGTGCGCGCAGCCGAAGTGATGGTCGACGGCGACAAGGCGTACGTCGTGCGCAAACGCGAAGAAGTGAAAGACCTGTTCGCGGGCGAGACGGTTCTGCCGGAATAACGCTGATAGACAGCGTGCGTTTCGAACGCTCAAAGCAAAAAGGCGATGCGCTCACCACGCATCGCCTTTTTTTCGCCTGTCGATTCGGGCTCGTCAGATTTTTGCGCGCTGCCTGATTCTGTCGCGCGCCCAAACCAGCACGCGCCAGCCCAGCAACGCAATCACGATCGCCCCGTAGATCTTCGGCAAGATCAGATCGTGCTTGCCCGCCTTCATCCACCAGAAATGCAGGATCGCGAGCGCGGCGATCGGATAGATGGCGCGGTGCAGCGTCTGCCAGCGTCGGCCGAGCTTGCGCACCATGGCTTTCGGCGACGTGACGGCAAGCGGCACCAGCAGAACGAACGCCGCAAAGCCGACTGTGATGAACGGCCGCTTGCCGATGTCCTTCACGATCGCGGCGATGTCGAACCACTTGTCGAACCAGAAGTAGGTCGTGAAATGCAGCGCGGCGTAGAAGAACGCGTAGAGGCCGAGCATCCGGCGAAAGCGCAGCAACGCGTTCCAGCCGGTCAACTTGCGTAGCGGCGTCACCGCGAGCGTGATGCAGATGAACACCAGCGTCCACAAACCCGTCGAGCGCGTGATGAACTCGATGGGGTTTGCGCCCAGTCCGCCCGTGAAGCCGAACAACACAATGCGCGCAAGCGGGTACAACGCCGCGACGAATACCGCGATCTTCGCCGGGCCGACCCAGCGGCTGGCGTTGGCGCTCGCAGTGCCGGCTTGTCGCGTCGAACGCACGGTGTTCGAGGCGGTTTTGGCGCTTGCGGCGCTGCTCGTTGCGGTCGCGGTTCGGGTCGTGTCGGTTGCCATGCGCGCCGCCATCAAAAGTTCTTCTTCAGGTCCATGCCCTGATACATCGACGCGACCAGATCGCCGTAGCCGTTGTACATCAGCGTGTTCCGCTTGGGCGTGAAGATGCCGTCACCGATGCGCCGTTCAGTCGCCTGGCTCCAGCGCGGATGGTCGACGTTCGGGTTCACGTTCGAATAGAAACCGTACTCGCTCGGCGCGTAGGTGTTCCAACTGGTCGGCGGCTGCTTTTCGACGAAGCGGATTTTCACCAGCGACTTCGCGCTCTTGAAGCCGTACTTCCACGGCACGATGATGCGCACGGGCGCGCCGTTCTGATTCGGCAGCACCTGGCCGTAGACGCCCATCGTCAGCAGCGTCAGCGGATTCATTGCTTCGTCCATGCGCAGACCTTCCGAATAGGGCCATTCGAGAATCGGCTCCGACAGTCCGGGCATCTGCGACGGATCGGCAAGCGTGATGAACTGCACGTATTTCGCGTTCGCCGTGGGCTGCGCGCGCTTGATGAGTTCCGACAGCGGAATGCCGATCCACGGAATCACCATCGACCAGCCTTCCACGCAACGCAGCCGGTACACGCGCTCCTCGAGCGGCGCGAGCTTCAGCAATTCGTCGATGTCGTAGACCTTCGCGTTCTTCACCTCGCCTTCGACGCTCACCTTCCACGGACGCGGCCGCAACGTCCCGGCGTTGTGCGCGGGGTCGCTTTTGTCGGTGCCGAACTCGTAGAAGTTGTTGTACGTGGTGATGTCTTTGTAAGACGTGACCTTGTCGGCGACGACGAATTTCGGGTTGGCCTTCGCGCCGAGCTTCAGCGCTTTCGGATCGGGCGACGAATATTCCGCGTACGCCTCGCCGTGCACGCCGATCAGGCCGCCGAGCGCGACTGCGCCCGCTGCCTGCAGGATGCGCCGGCGATTTTCGAACACGCGCTGCGGCGTAATTTCGCTGCGCGCGATGTCGTCGCCATACAGCTGGCCTCGGTCGCTTCGCTTGATCCACATGCTGAAAACTCCTTGCCGGGCGCCTTCGCCCGATCGATATTCGTTCGACTCGCGCAGGCGAGTCACCGTTCTACGTTACCGGTTCTTCGTTCTGTTAACACACGCGGCGGGCGATTCTTCCATACCGGCATAAAAAAACCGCCGGTGCGGCGCACGCGGCGGTTTCTGGTCGTTCCGGCCCGGAGAAACTGAAACTTACAGCTTGCCGTAGCTGTGCAGCCCCGACAGGAACATATTGACGCCGAGGAACGCGAAAGTCGTCACCAGCAGGCCCGTCAGCGCCCACCATGCAGCGACCGCGCCGCGCAGACCTTTCATCAGACGCATGTGCAGCCACGCCGCGTAGTTCAGCCAGACGATTAGCGCCCACGTTTCCTTCGGGTCCCAGCTCCAGTAGCCGCCCCATGCTTCGGCCGCCCACAGCGCGCCGAGAATCGTCGCAATCGTGAAGAACGCGAAGCCGACGGCGATCGACTTGTACATCACGTCGTCGAGCACGTCGAGCGTCGGCAGACGGTCGGCCAGCACGCCGCGTTCTTTCATCAGATACGCGACGCCAACCATCGCCGACAGCGCGAAGCTGCCGTAGCCGATGAAGTTTGCCGGCACGTGAATCTTCATCCACCAGCTTTGCAGCGCGGGCACGAGCGGCTGGATCTGCTGGGCGTCGCGCGCGATCGAGTACCACATCAGGAAGCCGACGGCCGCGCTGATCACCAGCAGCACAAAGGCGCCAAGCGAGCGGGTGTTGTAATGCTGCTCGTAGTACAGGTAGAACAACGCCGTAATCAGGCTGAACAGCACGAACACTTCGTACAGGTTCGAGATTGGAATATGGCCGACATCCGAGCCGATCAGATACGACTCGTACCAGCGCACCATGAGGCCGACGAAGCCCATCAGCACCGCCACCCACGTCATCTTCGAGCCGATCGCGGCGCCCGTCGGCGAACGCGACAACGTGCCGATCCAGTAGAACAGCGTGGCCAGCACGATCAGTGCGCTCATCCACAGGATGGCCGACTGGCTCGACAGGAAATACTTGAGGAAGAACGCGTGATCGGCGCGGGCAAGATCGCCGCCGTAAATCTGGATGGCCGACAGCGACAGCACCGCGATACACGCCATCAGCAGACGGGCGGGCTTCCAGCGCCAGCCTAACGCGACGAAAGCAGGCACCGTGCACACCAGCACCAGCTTGTCGTAGTAATTCATGTAGTCGTGGTAGCGCGACAGCGCAAACCCGGCGCCCGCAACCAGCGCGAGCGCGAACAGCCAGTCGAACGGACCGAGGCGCTTCAGGAATGGACGATCGTCCAGCAGCGCTTCGCCCGTCAGATGCGGGGTCGAGTGAGCCGCCGTATCGGCACGCGGCTTGGCGCGCGAGGATGAGGAAACTTGAGTCAGGTCCATGATCTTACCGGGTCGAATCGGATGAATCTTCGGACGCTTCGCTCGCTGCACGCGCGGCGCCCTTCGCCTCGTAGGCGGGATCGGCATCGACAGGCCTGCCGCCCAGCGCGACGCCGACGGCTTCGCGGGTTTGGACGAACTCCTTCTCGAAATCGAATGTCTTGCGCGCCGTCGACATCGCCATCACGACGTTCACGCCATTTCCGCTGCGATCCGCGTCCTTGAGCCAAAACCACAGCCGCCGCTCACGAACATAGAACATCGAAAAGATGCCCAACACAAGGAGCAGGCTGCCAAGATACACGACTTTTTTGCCCGGCGCGCGCGTCAACTGAAATACCGAAGCTTGCACCTGCTTGAAGGAGTCAAGCTGCAAATAGACAGGCGAACCGTACAGAAAGCTGTCCGAAATCGCGTTGATCGAGCTTTGGACAAAGCGGCTCGTGGTCGGATCGGCTGTCGCCGGGCCTTCTCCCGCCTGCTTGCGCGCGAGTTGCCACACATCCCACATCGAGCCTTCGAGCATGCGAAGCAAGAGTCCTGCCGCCTTCTCTTGCTCAGCCTTGGGGACAGAACGGTCGATGAAGGCGGCGACTGCCTGGAAGCCGCCAACCTTCTGACCGTTGGCGGCCTTGCCCAGGCTCGGATCGTCACCGGCGAACAGCGTCAGCACGCGCGATGCGCTTTCCTCCAGATGCTGCTGCAGTTCCGCGTTCGACTGCACCGAGCGTTGCGCGAAATCGCGTGCCGCCTGTGCACGGATGGCGGGGTCCTCGAGCGCCGCGCGCATGCGCATCCATTCGTTGACCGTGCCGCCCGCGTCGGCGGGGATGCGCAGATAGCGGAAGGCATCGTCAGGATTGGCGCGCATGCCCGCGAGAAACACCCGCTCGCCGCTTACATCGACGGGCAGCATGTAGTTGTTGTACTCGCGCGCCTGACCGTCCTTGTCGCGCACCTTGTATTGCACCGACGGGCCGACGTTACGCAGATCGACCGGCTTCGACGTCTTGGCGCCCGAGCCGAGGCGCTCGTCGAAGGCTTCCTTCAGCGACTGATGCGCGGCGACGCCGCGCGCATCGTTCTGGCCGTTGCCGTTCGAGATGTTCTCGACATTGATTGCGCGGAAATCGGCAAATTCGACCGTCTGGCCGTCCGCGCCGGGCATCGACGCGCTCAATACCTTCGAGCCGCCGATCTCGCCGCTGAACGGCTCGCTCTTGACGCTGCTGCCCGTCATCGGCCACGCCGTCGTCTGCATCTGCGAGCCGCCGTCCTGGAAGCTCGACTGATAGATCGACACGCCGTCGTATTCGAACGGCTTGTTCACCTCGACGCGTGCCGGCACCCGCGCGCCCGTCTTGTGGTCGATCACGACGATGTCGCTGGCAAAGAGCTTCGGCATGCCCGTCGAGTAGTAATCGACGATGAACTTGTTGAGTTCGATCGAAAACGGCAAATCCTGGATCAGCGAGCCGTCCTGCTGGTTCAGGATCGCCGTCGATACATGCTGGCCTTCCGGCACCCACGCGTAGCCGCGGAAGGTCGGATTGCCTTGCGACAGGCGATGCTCGGGCGGGATCTCGTTGATGACGGTGTTGCCGCGGATCGGCGTCTTGTCGAACAGCCACATCTGCAGCTTGATGGGCAGATTGCTGTCGAGCAAACCGCCGATGCAAATGATCACGATCGCGATGTGCGCGGAGATGTAGCCGAGCTTGGTCAGCGCGCCGCGCTTTGCGGCGATCAGCGTGGCGCCTTCCGATTCGCGCGTCACGTACTTGTAGCCGAGCTTCGCCGACAGCTTGCCGAGCGTGGCCACGGCTTGCGCGCGCGTCGCGTTCGGCACCGCGAACTCGCCCTTGTGGTGGAACGCGCGCAGGCTGCCTTCGCGGACCTTGTCCTTCCAGCTTTTCGTGTCGGCGATCATCTTCGGCGCGTTGCGGATCACGCACAGCGAGACCGACACGACCAGAAAGCCGAGGATCAGCATGAACCACCACGCGCTGTACACGTTGTACAAGCTCAGCGAGCGGAAGATGTCAGCCCAGAACGGCCCGAACTGGTTGACGTAGTTCGGATACGGATCGTCCTGCGTGAGCACCGTGCCGATGATGCTCGCAATCGACAGGATCACGAGCAACGCGATCGCAAAGCGCATCGAACTCAGCAATTCGACCGACGTGCGCAGGAAGCGCTGCCGCGACTTCAACTCCAAACCCGACGTGGTGACGCTCATTCAAACTCCGACTGAACAGCAAAAAAGGGTGCAGGGATATCGCTGCGTGCGATTCCCTCACCCTTTTCTTGTTTTTTCGCCGGCCATCTTACGACTCGCCTTAGGCCGGCTTCGCTTTCGTACGGGCTCTTAATGCAAGCCCGCGATGTAATCGGCCACCGCCTTGATCTCGCTATCCGACAAACGCGATGCGACGGCGTGCATTGCTTCGTTATTGTTACGCGCGCCCGGGCCCTGCGTGAATGCCGTCAACTGTGCCACGGTGTAATCCGCCCATTGTCCCGACAGGCGCGGATACTGTGACGGAATGCCCTGTCCCGTCGGCCCGTGACAGCTTGCGCACGCCGGGACGCCCTTGTCGGCGAGTCCTGCGCGATAAATCTTCTGCCCGAGGGGCACGGTGTCCTTGTTGTGCGCGTAACCGGGCTTCGGTGCCTGCGACGCGAAATATGCCGACACGTTGACCATGTCCTGATCGGTCAGCGCCGCGGCCATACCCGCCATAATCGCATTGTTGCGCGCGGCCTGCTTCGCACCTGGCTGGGTTTTGAAATCCTTGAGCTGCTTGACGAGATACTCGGGATGTTGGCCGGCAAGCTTCGGATACGCGCCACCCGCACTGTTGCCATCCGCACCGTGACATGAGGCGCACACCTGCGCTGCGATTGCCTGTCCCCGATTCAAATCCGGCTTTGCCTGATCTGCTGCTCTTGCCTGTACCGCCAAACCTGAAAGACCTGCTGCTGTGTGAAGTACCACCAGAAACTTGCCCAGTCGATTCATTCGCACACCCTGTTTCGTCTTGTGGGAATTAGAGGTTTTGCAAAATACGACAGCGACCGATCAGCCGCCGAGGCCCGCGCGGCGGCCTCTCAGGTTTTCAGTAAACCATCGTATTGTACAATAACTCGCTAATCGATCTGGCGCCAGTCGGGCCTCTCCGGCCTTTACGGCGGGGCTGCATCGCCCTTGCAGGGCAATTCATCACGTCCGCCGATGTGCGCAGGACGTCCGCTCGACGTCCATTCACCCCTCCATCTGGTCTTCTCCATGTCTTTTCTGCTCCACCAAGCGCGCTTCTTCACGACCGTCAACCATTTGCGCGATTTGCCGCCTACGCCGCAACCCGAGGTCGCTTTCGCGGGGCGGTCGAATGCGGGAAAGTCGACGGCCATCAACATCCTCTGCAACCAGAAGCGGCTCGCGTTTGCCAGTAAGACGCCGGGACGCACGCAGCACATCAACTATTTTTCGGTGGGACCGGCGGACGAGCCTGTCGCGAATCTCGTCGATCTGCCCGGCTACGGCTATGCCGAGGTGCCCGGCGCGGCGAAGGCTCATTGGGAGCAGTTGCTGTCGAGCTATCTGCAAACGCGATCGCAGCTGCGCGGCATGATCCTGATGATGGATTCGCGCCGGCCGCTTACGGAGCTGGATCGACGGATGATCGAGTGGTTCGCGCCGACGGGCAAGCCGATTCACACATTGCTCACCAAGTGCGACAAATTGACTCGTCAGGAGAGCATCAATGCGCTGCGGGCGACGAAGAAAGGGCTGGAAGAATACCGTGCGGCGGGCTATCAGGGCGAACTGTCGGCCCAGCTATTCTCCGCGCTCAAGCGGGTCGGCCTCGACGAAGCGCACGAACTGATCGAAAGCTGGATCGCGCCCGGCACGGCGGGCGATTCCGACGAACCTGCCGCGGCTGAATAAAGTCCAGATAACGCGCAAAGGCCCGCCGCGAAACGCGGGCAGCGCTTTTCGTTCGCCCAGAAAAAAACCCGCCGCTAGATAACGGCGGGTTAAACAGCCTAATCGAAAAACGACAGGCACCCGCTCAGGGAGGAGAAGCGGGGAGGTCAGCGCTAGGCGCCTTGCTCGATCGGTATGATATACCATTGTCTCGAAAAGTTTCTGGCAGGGTGCCGCCAGCATTTTTGACTTTTGCAGATATCCTCACATGAGCTTCTATCCGCATCACCGCCCGCGCCGCATGCGCCGGGACGACTTTTCGCGCCGCCTGATGCGCGAAAACATCCTCACCACCAATGATCTGATCTACCCCGTCTTCGTGATCGAAGGGACGAATGTCCGTCAGGCCGTACCGTCGATGCCGGGCGTCGAGCGAGTGTCCGTCGATCTGTTGATGGGCGTCGCCGAACAGTGTCTCGAGCTGGGCGTGCCCGTGCTGTCGCTCTTCCCGGTGATCGAGCCGTCGCTGAAGACGCCCGACGGCCGCGAGGCAACCAATGAAGCCGGCCTGATTCCACGCGCGGTGCGGGAGTTGAAGCAACGCTTTCCCGAGCTCGGCGTGCTGACCGACGTCGCGCTCGATCCGTACACGAGCCACGGCCAGGACGGCGTGCTGGATGAAAATGGCTACGTGATCAACGACGAAACGGTCGAGATTCTTGTCGAGCAGGCACAGACGCAGGCTCAGGCGGGCGTCGACATCGTTGCTCCGTCCGACATGATGGACGGCCGGATCGGCTCGATTCGCGAGATGCTGGAGAGCGAAGGCCATATTCACACGCGGATCATGGCTTACTCGGCGAAGTTCGCGTCGGCGTTCTACGGCCCGTTCCGCGATGCTGTCGGTTCCGCAGCGAATCTCGGCAAAGGCAACAAGATGACCTATCAGCTCGACCCCGCAAACTCCGACGAGGCGCTGCGCGAAGTGCGCGCCGACATCGACGAGGGTGCGGACATGGTGATGGTCAAGCCGGGCATGCCTTATCTGGATATCTTGCGCCGTGTGAAGGACGAGTTCCGCTTCCCGACTTACGTGTACCAGGTGAGCGGCGAATACGCGATGCTGAAGGCCGCCGCGCAAAACGGCTGGCTCGATCACGACAAGGTGATGATGGAATCGCTGCTCGCGTTCAAGCGCGCTGGCGCGGACGGCGTGCTGACCTACTTCGCGCTGGACGCTGCACGCTTGCTGAAGGCGCAGAAGTAAGGTTGCGATTCCCGCCGCGTACTACGGCGTCACGGTGTCGCAGTGTGCAGGGACTGGAAGCGGAGATCGCCTTGCGATCTCCGCTTTTTTTGATTGCGGGCTGAAGCGGGCGGCGTTGCTTATGGTGGGTGACGTTTTGATGCTCAGGTCTGTGGTGCCGCCATTGCGCGGTCGAGACTTCTCAGGAATTTGTCCGCCGATTCGTATCCGACGACGCGCAGTATTTCTCTCCCGCCGCGGTCGAAAAAGATGATTCCCGGTGGCCCGAACAAGTTGAACCGTTTGAGCAGAACCTGATCGTCTGCGTTGTTCGCCGTCACGTCCGCGCGCAGCAGATTCATTTGCTTGAGCTTCGCCTGGACGCGCGGGTCCTTGAAGGTGAACTTCTCCATTTCCTTGCAGCTGACGCACCAGTCCGCGTAAAAATCGAGCATGGCGGGCTGTGCGGCCGTTTTGACGGCTTCGTCGAGCTGACCGGATGTGCTCACCGGCGCGAAGGCCAGATCGGCCTGTTGGGCCTCCCCGGACGGCGCATTCGATGTCCGACTCGCGAGCACGGCGAGCGGCTTCAACGGGTCTGTCGATCCCGCAGCCAGGCCGACCAGTAATGTGGCGGCCCAGATCGCAAATGCGGCGCCGATTCCGCGCCCAAGACCGCGCCAGATCGAGCCTGCGCCCGCATGCGGAGAAAATAGCCCCAGACCGGCAGCCGCGACCAGTAGCCACAGCGCGGCCAACAGCATTTGCGCAACCGGGCCCAAGACCGGCCACACGATCCAGAGCGCGGCCGCGAGCAGCACAATGCCGAAGAGAACCTTGACGCTGTCCATCCAGGCACCCGCACGCGGCAGCAACGTTCCCGCACCGAGCCCGATGATGAGCAGCGGTACACCAAGCCCGATCCCCATCGAAAACAGTGCCGCACCGCCCAGCACCGCATTACCGGTATGCGCTACGAACGCCAAGACGGCAAACAGCGGTGCCGTCATGCACGCACCGACCACCAGCGCAGAAAGCGCCCCCATCACCGCGACGGCCGCGAATTTGCCTCCCGCATGCTTGCCGGACGCCGCTGAGACGCCGCTCTGCAAGCGCTGAGGCAACGCGATATCGACACCCGCGATCAATGTGAGCGCAAAGAGGGACAGCAAAACGCCAAACGCGCCGAGCACCCAAGGGTTTTGCAGCCAGGCGCCGAGGCTTTGTCCAACGAGCGCCGCCGCGATGCCAAGCACTGTGTACACGAGCGCCATCCCGACAACGTAAGCTAACGACAGCGTGAAACCGCGTGCGCGTGTGACCCGTGGCCCCTCGCCGATGATGATTGCCGACAGGATCGGGATCATCGGGTACGAACAGGGAAGTAGACTCAACACGATACCGGCCACGAAATACAACCCGACGATCGCGAAGAAACCGCCGCCTTGCAGCAGCGATTGCGCATAGTCTGCGCTGGTCGCGCGCTCGTACCACGAGCCGCTGCTTTGAGCGTCCGGAGCCGACAGCGTGTTCGTATTGCCCGCAATGGCAGCGTGCAACGCCGCTCCCGTGACGTGATAGACGCGCTCCATTGGCGGGTAGCAGATGCCCGCGTCGGCGCAGCCCTGCGACGTAACGGCGAGATCGAACGGACCGCTCGCTTGCTTCACGGGGACACGGACGGTCAATTCTCCGCGGTAAGTCTCGACATTTTTCCCGAAGGTTTGATCGAACTTCACATGTCCCGCGGGCAATTGCGCGTCACCCACCGTGGCCGTACCGTTGCGAGTCACGAAGGCGAATCGCTCCCGGTACATGTAGTAACCGTCCGCGATCTTGTAGTGAACCAGCACCTCGCCTGGCTCCTCGGATGCGCTGAATCTGAATGCGACCGAGGGATCGAGAAAGTCGTCCGCCGCACGAGCGACCGTCGCCGTAGTCAGCGACAGCAGCAGTACGCCTGCGACAAAGGTGAGAAAGCGCGCGACATTCCGCCCGCGCCGGAACAAACCGTTAAACATGGATTGGGCGTTGCGTTTCGGCATTCACCCATTGGCCATACGCGGCCGACGCAGTGACTTGCCAGGAAAGGATTTCGGGCGTGTCGTACGGATGCTGAGCCTGGATGAACTGTTCGAGCTCAAGCGTTCGCACGACGCTCGTCTTGAACAGCAACTGGATCTCTTCCGCCGATTCGATCTTGCCCTGCCAGTGGTAGCTCGACTGCACGCTGCCAAGTTGCGTCACACACGCAGCGAGACGAGCAGAAAGCACATGCTCAGCCAATGTTTGCGCCGTTTCGAGGTCCGGTACGGTCGTCAAGACCAAACTCACATTCACGTTCACCGACGGCTCCAGCGCTTCCAAAACAGGGTGACGTTATCGTATCACCTTGCCCTGATCGCTCGCTGTCGCTCGAATGGCATAGGCAAAACGCACGGTGGAAAACAAAAAAGCCAGGCTCAAGCCTGGCTTTTTTGGTCGCTGTCAGAAACCTTATTCAGCTTCTGCAACGTTCTCGACTTCCTCGACTTCCGGACGGTCGAGCAGTTCGACCAGCGCCATCGGTGCATTGTCGCCGACGCGGAAACCGAACTTCAGGATGCGCAGGTAGCCACCCGGACGGTTCGCGAAGCGCGGGCCCAGCACGTCGAACAGCTTCGTGACCGAGTCACGGTCGCGCAGGCGATTGAACGCCAGACGACGGTTAGCCAGCGACGGCTTCTTGCCGAGCGTGATCAGCGGCTCGACGACTTTACGGAGTTCCTTCGCCTTCGGCAGCGTCGTCTTGATGACTTCGTGCTCGATCAGCGAGTTGGACATGTTACGGAGCATTGCCAGACGGTGGCTGCTCGTGCGGTTCAGTTTCCGCAGACCATGACGGTGACGCATTTCAATTTCCTTGAATCAAAGTTTTGGTCCAGCTCTTCTATCGCTTTCCCTGTGTAACCTGGAAAGCACGGGCCGGTAGTGAAAAAGGCAAGACGCGGATTTTAAAGGAAAATCCGCGTCCTCGCCAGACGCTACTACGTGTCTTACTTGTCGAGACCGGCCGGCGGCCAGTTTTCGAGCTTCATGCCAAGCGTCAGGCCACGCGAAGCGAGCACTTCCTTGATCTCGTTCAGCGACTTGCGGCCCAGGTTCGGCGTCTTCAGCAGCTCGTTTTCCGTGCGTTGGATCAGGTCGCCGATGTAGTAGATGTTCTCGGCCTTCAGGCAGTTCGCGGAACGAACCGTCAGTTCGAGATCATCGACCGGACGCAGCAGGATCGGATCGATTTGCGGAGCGCGCGACGGCGCTTCTGCCGCTGCTTCCGTACCTTCCAGCGCTGCGAAGACCGACAGCTGATCAACCAGAATACGCGCCGATTGACGGATCGCTTCTTCCGGCGAAATCACACCGTTGGTTTCGATGTTCATCACGAGCTTGTCGAGGTCGGTCCGCTGTTCGACACGCGCGCTTTCCACTGCGTAGCTCACGCGGCGAACCGGCGAGAACGACGCGTCCAGCACGATACGACCAATGATCTTGGCCGATTCTTCACCGTAACGACGCACATTGCCCGGGACATAGCCACGGCCCTTTTCGACCTTGATCTGCACGTCGAGCTTACCGCCCTTCGACAGATGCGCAATCACGTGATCCGGGTTGATCACTTCGCAGTCGTGTGCGAGTTCGATGTCGCCAGCCGTGACAACGCCTTCGCCTTCCTTGCGCAGCGTAACCGTCACTTCGTCACGGTTATGCAGCTTGAACACCACGCCCTTCAGGTTCAACAACAGGTTGACCACGTCCTCCTGCACACCATCGAGCGTCGAGTATTCGTGCACGACGCCTGCGATCGTCACTTCGGTCGGCGCGTAGCCCACCATCGACGACAGCAACACGCGCCGGAGCGCGTTACCCAAGGTGTGGCCATAACCCCGTTCAAACGGTTCCATGACCACTTTCGCATGGCTTTCGCCAAGCGACTCAACAGCGATGATCTTGGGCTTCAACAAACTGGTTTGCATAGGTTTTCCTTTTCAATACCCTCGGCTCGTTACACCGATAAGGCTGACCGGTAACAACCTGAAAATAAACAGCCGAGGTGCCCCCTTGCCTAACGCAATCGGGGAACCTCGGCCGTCAATCCGATTAGCGCGAATACAATTCGACGATCAGGCTTTCGTTGATGTCGCCAGCGATGTCGCTGCGTTCCGGCATTTGCTTGAACGTGCCTTCGAATTTCTTCGAATCGACAGCAACCCACTGCGGCAGACCGCCCTGTTCGGCGAGCGACAGCGCTTCGAGAATACGAGCCTGCTTCTTCGCCTGTTCGCGCACGGCAACCACGTCGCCAGCCTTGACTTGCAGCGACGGGATGTTCGCGACGACGCCGTTCACCGTGATCGACTTGTGGCTCACGAGCTGACGCGCTTCAGCGCGCGTCGAACCGAAACCCATGCGATACACGACGTTGTCCAGACGCGACTCGAGCAACTTCAGCAGGTTCTCACCCGTGTTGCCCTTGCGACGGTCGGCTTCAGCGAAGTAACGGCGGAACTGGCGCTCGAGAACGCCGTAGATGCGCTTCACTTTTTGCTTTTCGCGCAGCTGCGTACCGTAATCGGACGTACGCGCGCCCGAGGTGCGGCCATGTTGACCCGGCTTGCTGTCAAGCTTGCACTTGTCAGCGAGCGAACGACGGGCGCTCTTCAGGAAGAGATCGGTGCCTTCACGGCGAGACAGCTTGGCTTTAGGGCCGATATAGCGTGCCACTTTGCATTCCTTCTATGATTGATCACGTGAACTTCCATTCACGCTAGTCCGAACCCTTTGGGTCGAACGGTGGGCTTAGTCAATTCAATAACGCAAGCAGCCTGTTACCGCCGTTAGCGGCAACAGGCGCAAGCGGCGCGTGCGTCTTAGATACGACGACGCTTCGGCGGACGGCAGCCGTTGTGCGGAACCGGCGTCACGTCGGAGATCGCGGTGATCTTGATGCCAAGACCATGCAGCGCGCGCACCGCGGACTCACGGCCAGGACCAGGGCCCTTGATCCGCACTTCGAGGTTCTTCACGCCGTATTCCATCGCCACACGACCAGCCGATTCCGCAGCGACCTGAGCAGCAAACGGGGTCGACTTACGCGAACCCTTGAAGCCCTGGCCACCCGACGTCGCCCAAGCCAATGCATTGCCTTGACGATCGGTGATCGTGATGATGGTGTTGTTGAACGACGCGTGAACGTGAACCACGCCCTCGGCGACGTTCTTCTTGACCTTCTTGCGAACGCGTTGCGCCGCGGAGTTGTTCGAAGCCTTAGCCATTACGTTTTCCTGTAACTGTCAGTCTCGCTTACTTCTTCAGCGCTTGCGCTGCACGACGCGGACCCTTGCGCGTACGAGCATTCGTACGCGTACGCTGACCACGCAGGGGCAGGCCCTTGCGATGGCGCACGCCACGATAGCAACCGAGATCCATCAGGCGCTTAATGTTCATCGTCGTTTCACGGCGCAGATCGCCTTCAACGATGAACTTGCCGACCTCTTCACGCAGCTTTTCGAGATCTGCGTCGTTCAGGTCCTTGACCTTCTTCGAAAATGCCACACCAGCAGCGACGCAAATGTCGCGCGAGCGCGTGCGGCCGATACCGTAAATTGCCGTCAGGCCGATTTCGGTATGCTGGTGGTTCGGGATGTTAACCCCTGCGATACGAGCCATTGTTTTTCCTCAAACAAAAAGCGCAAACAAAAGCGCGGCGTTCAGCCTTGACGCTGCTTGTGGCGCGGATCGGAGCTGCAAATCACGCGAACGACGCCCTTGCGCTTGATGATCTTGCAATTGCGGCAAATGCGCTTAACCGATGCCATCACTTTCATGATATTACCCTTTTTTCAAATCACTTCGCCCGGAACACGATCCGCGCACGCGACAGATCGTAAGGCGTCAATTCAACCGTAACCTTGTCGCCCGGAAGGATACGGATGTAGTGCATCCGCATCTTGCCGGATATGTGTCCCAATACGACATGGCCGTTTTCCAGCTTCACCCGAAAGGTAGCGTTGGGGAGGTTTTCGATAACCTCGCCCTGCATCTGGATTACATCGTCTTTGGCCATAAGTCCTTTCAACGCATCGGGACGCCGCCGCCCTTGAAGTTAGCCTTCTTCAGCAGCGACTCATACTGTTGCGACATAACGTACGACTGCACCTGCGCCATGAAATCCATTGTGACGACGACAATGATCAGCAGCGACGTTCCACCAAAATAAAACGGCACATTCCAGCGCAGCACCAGAAACTCGGGCAGCAAGCAAACGAACACAATGTAGATCGCACCGGCCAGCGTCAAACGCGTCAGGATGCGGTCAATATAGCGTGCCGTCTGGTCACCCGGACGAATACCCGGGACGAATGCACCACTCTTCTTCAGGTTGTCGGCCGTCTCCCTGCTGTTGAACACCAGCGCGGTGTAGAAAAAGCAGAAGAACACGATCGCCAACGCGTACAGCAACACGTACACCGGTTGACCGGGCTTGAGCGCTTCAGCCACATTGTGCAGCGTGTCCGCGAACCAACCGGTCCGCGACCCTGAACTGAACCAGTTCAGGATGGTTGCCGGGAACAGGATGATCGACGATGCGAAGATCGGCGGAATCACACCCGACATGTTCAACTTCAGCGGCAGATGCGACGACTGTCCACCGTAAATCTTGTTGCCGACTTGCCGCTTCGCGTAGTTCACAAGAATCTTGCGCTGGCCGCGTTCGATGAACACCACCAGATACGTCACAGCTGCAATCAGCGCGACCACGATGATCGCCGAGATGATACTCATCGAGCCAGTACGAACCAGTTCGAAGAGACCACCGATCGCATTGGGGAAACCCGCTGCAATGCCGCCGAAAATAATGATCGAAATCCCGTTACCCAGACCGCGTTCCGTGATTTGCTCACCGAGCCACATCAGGAACATCGTGCCGGTCACGAGCGTCACAACCGTCGTCAGCCGGAAGACCATGCCAGGATCGATCACCAATGCCGGCTGATTCTCCAGCGCAACAGCGATACCAAAAGCCTGGAACGTGGCAAGAACCACGGTAAAGATACGCGTGTACTGCGTAATCTTCCGTTGCCCCGCCTGTCCTTCCTTCTTCAGCGCTTCGAGTTGCGGCGAGACGATCGCCAGCAACTGCATGATGATCGACGCCGAGATGTACGGCATGATCCCCAGCGCGAAAATCGTGAACCGCGAAAGTGCGCCACCCGAGAACATGTTGAACATGCCAAGGATGCCGCCCGACTGGCTCTGAAACAACTTCGCCAGCTGGTCCGGGTCGATACCCGGCACCGGAATATGCGCGCCGATGCGGTAGACGACCAGCGCCAGCAGCAGGAACACTGCACGCCGGCGCAGATCGCCAAACTTCGCCGCGCTTCGACCGGGTTTTGCGATACTCGGGCTGTTAGCCAAGAACCTTCTCCGATGCAAATGCTAGTGACGGCAATCGACTTGCACGTTACTCGGCGAAAGAACCGCCAGCTGCTTCGATCGCAGCGCGCGCGCCCTTCGTCGCACCCAGCCCCTTCACAACGACCTTGCGCTTCAGCTCGCCCGTCGCGATGATCTTGGCGCTAGTCATCAGCTCGCCGACCAGACCGGCTTGCTTCAGTGCCAGCAGATCGATTTCATCGACCGGCAGCTTCTCCAGATCGCCGAGACGCACTTCACCAACGAATTCCTTCGTCAGCGAGGTAAAGCCACGCTTCGGCAGACGGCGTTGCAGCGGCATCTGACCGCCTTCGAAGCCGACCTTGTGAAAGCCACCCGAACGCGACTTCTGACCCTTGTGACCACGGCCAGCGGTCTTGCCGAGGCCGGAGCCGATGCCGCGACCAACGCGACGCTTTGCGTGCTTCGCGCCTTCAGCCGGCTTCAGGTTATTCAATTCCATTATCAACTCCTTGAGTGCCCGAACGGCCGCTTAGCCGATGACCTTAACGAGGTACGAGACCTTGTTGATCATGCCGCGCACAGCCGGCGTGTCCTGCAGCTCGCTAACCGAGTTCAGACGGCGCAGGCCAAGACCTCGCACCGTTGCGCGGTGCGATTCGCGGGTCCCAATCAGGCTCTTGACGAGCTGAACCTTGACAGTTTTTTCAGACATGGTGACCACCTTAGCCCAGAATGTCTTCGACGGACTTACCACGCTTCGCCGCGATGTCAGCCGGCGTCGACTGCTTGCGCAGACCATCCAGCGTCGCACGAACGAGGTTGTACGGGTTCGTCGAACCGTGGCTCTTGGCCACAACGTTTTGCACGCCCATCACGTCGAACACTGCGCGCATCGGGCCGCCAGCGATCACGCCGGTACCGTCCTTCGCCGGAGCGAGGAGAACCGTCGATGCGCCGTGCTTGCCGTGCACTTCGTGTTGCAGCGTACCGTTCTTGAGCGGCACCTTGAACATGTTGCGGCGGGCTTGTTCCATTGCCTTCTGAACAGCGACCGGAACTTCCTTGGCCTTGCCCTTGCCCATACCGACGCGGCCATCACCGTCGCCAACCACGGTCAGTGCGGCGAAACCGAGAATACGGCCACCCTTCACGACCTTGGTCACGCGGTTGACCGAAATCATCTTTTCGCGGAGGCCGTCGTCGCGTTCGTCAGCCTGAACTTTCGCTTGCATCTTTGCCATGACGAATTCCTTCCTTAGAACTTGAGCCCGGCTTCGCGCGCCGCATCAGCCAGCGCTTTCACGCGGCCGTGGTAGCGGAAACCCGAGCGGTCGAAGGCGACGGATTCGATGCCGGCAGCCTTAGCCTTTTCTGCGATGCGCTTGCCGATCAGGGTCGCAGCGGCAACATTGCCACCCTTGCCCGACTGGTCGGCCAATTGCGCACGCACTTCGGCTTCGAGCGTCGACGCGCTGGCGAGCACCTTGGTGCCGCACGGCGAGAACACTTGCGCATAGATGTGCGTGTTCGTGCGATGCACGGCCAGACGCGCGACTTGCAGCTCAGCGATCTTGATACGCGTCTGACGAGCGCGGCGCAGGCGTGATTGAGTCTTATCCATGATTGCGCACCCTTACTTCTTCTTCGTTTCTTTGAGGATCACAACCTCGTTGGCGTAACGCACGCCCTTGCCCTTATAAGGCTCCGGCGGACGGTAGCCGCGCACTTCTGCAGCGACTTGGCCAACTTGTTGCTTGTTGATCCCCTTGATCACGATTTCGGTTTGCGACGGGGTTTCTGCCTTGACGCCTTCCGGCATCTGGTGCACCACCGGGTGCGAGAAACCCAGCGACAGGTTCAGCTTGTCGCCTTGCGCTTGCGCACGATAACCAACGCCAACCAGCGTCAGCTTGCGCTCGAAACCCTTGGTCACGCCTTGCACCATGTTCGCGACCAGCGCGCGCATCGTGCCCGACATAGCATTTGCTTCGCGGCTTTCGTCAACCGGCTCGAACTTCAGCGTGCCGTTGTCGTTCACCACCTTTACGAGACGATTCGCGTTCTGCGAGATCGTACCCAGCGGACCCTTGACGGTAATGCGCTCGTCGCTCAGGGCCACTTCTGCGCCTTGCAGCGCGATCGGGCTTTTACCTACTCGAGACATGTTTCTTCTCCCTTCGGTCTTAAGCGACGTAGCAGATGACTTCGCCGCCCACGCCAGTAGCGCGCGCCTTGCGGTCGGTCATCACACCCTTCGGCGTCGAAACGATCGCAACGCCCAACCCATTCATGACTTGTGGGATGTCGTTACGGCCGCGATACACACGCAGACCAGGCTTCGAGACGCGCTCGAGGCGCTCGATAACCGGACGGCCAGCGTAGTACTTCAACGCGATGTTCAATTCCGACTTCGCACCTTCAGCCTTCACTGCGAAATCGTCGATATAGCCTTCATCCTTCAGGACTTGCGCGATCGCAACCTTGACTTTCGACGAGGGCATCGCCACCGAAACCTTCTCAACCATCTGCGCGTTGCGGATGCGAGTCAGCATATCGGCGATAGGATCACTCATGCTCATTTACGTTTCTCCTATTACCAGCTCGCCTTGGTCAGGCCAGGGATCTCGCCGCGGAACGCGATTTCACGAATCTTGTTACGCGCCAGCCCGAATTTACGGAAGGTGCCACGCGGACGACCGGTGATTGCGCAACGATTGCGCTTGCGGGTCGGGTTCGAATTGCGCGGCAGTTGTTGCAGCTCCAGACGAGCCGCATAACGCTCTTCTTCCGACTTGCTTTGGTCGTCGATGATTGCCTTCAGCTCAGCACGCTTCGGTGCGAACTTGGCAGCCAGGCGCGCACGCTTCTTTTCACGTTCGATCAGTGCCAGTTTAGCCACGGTAACCTCAGTTTCTGAACGGGAACTTGAAGCTGGCGAGCAGTGCCTTTGCTTCGTCGTCAGTCTTCGCAGTAGTCGTGATGCTGATGTTCAGCCCACGCAGCGCGTCGATTTTGTCGTAGTCGATTTCGGGGAAAATGATCTGCTCTTTCACACCGATGTTGTAGTTGCCACGACCGTCGAATGCACGGCCCGACACGCCACGGAAGTCACGCACACGCGGGAGCGCAACCGTCACGAAACGATCGAGAAATTCGTACATTGCCTGGCCACGCAGCGTGACCATCGCGCCGATCGGGTAACCCTGACGGATCTTGAAGCCTGCGATTGCCTTGCGTGCCTTCGTGATGACCGGCTTCTGGCCCGCAATCTTCGTCAGATCGCCAACGGCGTTCTCGATGATCTTCTTGTCAGCGACGGCTTCGCCAAGACCCATGTTCAGGGTGATCTTGGTGATGCGCGGCACTTCCATCACGGACTTGTAACCGAACTTCTCGATCAGGCCGGGAACAACCTTCTCTTTATAAAATTCTTGCAAACGTGCCATTTTTTACTCCGCAGCGTCAGGCGCTCAGCACAGCACCGGTCGACTTCAGGAAACGAACCTTCTTGTCTCCCTCGACCTTGATGCCGACACGCGACGGCTTGCCATTCGCGTCGACCAGCGCGACGTTCGAAATATGCAACGGCATTGCCTTCGCTTCCACGCCGCCCGTCGTACCCTTCATCGGGTTCGGCTTAACATGCTTCTTGGCGATATTCAGGCCTTCGACGGTCACGCGGTCATCAGCAACAGCCAGCACGACACCGCGCTTGCCCTTGTCCTTGCCGGTGATGACGACGACTTCGTCACCCTTGCGAATCTTGTTCATCTCGGCTCCTTACAGCACTTCCGGCGCGAGCGAAACGATCTTCATGAAACGTTCGCTGCGCAGCTCACGCGTAACCGGCCCGAAGATGCGGGTGCCGATAGGCTCGAGCTTGGTATTCAAAAGCACGGCTGCGTTGCCGTCGAACTTGATCAGCGAGCCGTCTTGACGACGCACGCCCTTGGCGGTGCGAACCACCACGGCGTTGTAGATTTCGCCTTTCTTCACGCGCCCGCGCGGCGTTGCCTCTTTGACGCTCACCTTGATGATGTCGCCGATGTTGGCATAACGACGCTTCGAGCCGCCGAGCACCTTGATGCACATGACTTCACGCGCACCCGTGTTGTCGGCCACTTCTAGCCGAGTTTCGGTCTGGATCATGGTTTATCTTTCCCAACTTAATCCGGTTGCACCACCATGATGCACTCGGTCAGTCTTGGTCCCGTCAGCCAACGGCTGCTTGGGTTAGAACAGCAGCGACGGCAAACGAAACCCGCCATCGCAATCCGGTGATTCTGTCGACATGGACTGGCGCCCAGGTCGCTTCCCCCACCTACGACTTCGCCCGCGATGGGGCTCCCACAAAGAGGGAAGACCGAGATTATAACAAATAATCTCGGTCTTGCAAGCGAAATCTACTGCGATTTCAACTACTTCTTACAGCTCAGCCGCTTTAGATGATTCGAGCAGCTTCGATCAGACGCGACACCGCCCAAGCCTTCGTCTTCGACACCGGACGAGTTTCCTGGATTTCAACGAGATCGCCCTCGTTATAGGTGTTCGCTTCGTCGTGAGCGTGGTACTTCTTCGAACGCACGACGTACTTGCCGTAGATCGGGTGCTTCACGCGATGCTCGACCAGCACGGTAACCGTCTTGTCCATCTTGTTGCTGACGACCTTGCCGACCAGCGTCCGCTTGAGCGAGGTTTTTACGCTATCGTTCATTTCTGGTTCGCCTTCTCAGTCAGGACGGTCCGCACACGCGCGATGTCGCGACGGACCTTCTTCAGCTGGCTCGTGTTCGTGAGCTGCTGGGTCGCGAGTTGCATGCGCAGGCCGAATTGCGCCTTCAACAGGTCCGACAGCTCCTTGTTGAGCGCGGCCTGATCTTTCTGGTGAAGTTCGGATGCCTTCATCATTCACTCCTTAGGCGCCGAGCTGGCGAACCATGAACGTCGTCTTCAGCGGCAGCTTGGCTGCAGCCAGACGGAACGCTTCACGTGCCAGTTCTTCGGTCACACCATCCATTTCGTACAGCATCTTGCCCGGCTGAATCTCAGCGACGTAGTACTCAGGGTTACCCTTACCGTTACCCATACGCACTTCCGCCGGCTTTTGCGAGATCGGCTTGTCCGGGAAAATACGGATCCAGATGCGGCCGCCGCGCTTGATGTGACGCGTCATTGCACGACGCGCTGCCTCAATCTGACGCGCGGTCAGGCGGCCGCGACCGATAGCCTTAAGACCGTACTCACCGAACGACACCGCGTTACCACGCGTTGCGACGCCCGTGTTACGACCCTTCTGCTCTTTGCGATACTTCCTGCGTTTCGGTTGCAGCATCGTTATTCTCCAGTCTTACCGTCGCCGGCACCGCCACGGCGCGGAGCACCACGGCGAGCACCTGCCGGTGCACCTTCACCATCGCGACGCGGGCGGCGATCGCCCGGACGTGCGTTGCGGCGCGGACGCTTTTCTTCGGCGACTTCTTCCACCACCGGAGCGTCATTGCGGCCGAGCGTGTCGCCCTTGTAGACCCACACCTTCACGCCGATGATGCCGTACGTCGTCTTCGCTTCCGAGGTTGCGTAGTCGATGTCCGCACGCAGCGTGTGCAGGGGCACGCGACCTTCGCGATACCATTCCGTACGGGCGATTTCGATGCCGTTCAGACGGCCAGCGCTCATGATCTTGATGCCTTGGGCACCCAGACGCATCGCGTTTTGCATCGCACGCTTCATTGCGCGGCGGAACATAATCCGGCGCTCAAGCTGCTGCGTGATCGAATCGGCGATCAGTTGCGCGTCGGTTTCCGGCTTGCGGATTTCTTCGATGTTGACGTGAACCGGAACGCCCATGCGCTTTTGCAGCTCGGACTTCAGCAGTTCAATGTCTTCACCCTTCTTACCGATCACGACACCCGGACGCGAGCTGAAAATCGTGATACGTGCGTTCTTTGCAGGACGCTCGATCACAACGCGGCCGACGGACGCGTTCTTCAGCTTCTTCTTCAGGTATTCACGAACACCGATGTCTTCCTGCAACATCGCCGCGAAATTGTTGTTGTTCGCGTACCAACGCGAAGCCCAATTGCGGCTGACGGCCAAACGGAAGCCAGTCGGATGAATTTTCTGTCCCATCGTATGGCTCCTTAATTCCCGACCGTCACAGTGATGTGACAGGATTGCTTCTCGATGCGGTTACCGCGACCCTTTGCGCGTGCGGTGAAACGCTTCAGCGAAGCAGCCTTGTCGACGTAGATGCTCGTGATCTTGAGCTCGTCGATATCGGCGCCTTCGTTGTGTTCCGCATTCGCGATCGCAGACAACACGACCTTCTTAACGATACCCGCCGCCTTCTTCGGCGAGAACGTCAGAACGTTCAGCGCCTTGTCGACCGGCAAACCACGAATCTGGTCAGCCACAAGGCGCGTTTTCTGCGCCGAGATGCGGGCACCGCGATGAATTGCTTTCACTTCCATCTTGATTGCCCCTTATTTCTTGGCCTTCTTGTCGGCCGCGTGACCCTTGAACGTACGGGTCAGTGCGAACTCGCCAAGCTTGTGGCCGACCATGTTTTCCGTGACGTACACCGGAACGTGTTGACGGCCGTTATGAACGGCGATCGTCAGACCGATAAAGTCCGGCAGGATCGTCGAGCGACGCGACCAGGTCTTGATTGGCTTCTTGTCGCGCGATGCTGCAGCCGCCTCAACTTTCTTCAGCAAATGGGCGTCGCAGAACGGACCTTTTTTAATAGAACGTGCCATTGCCTACTCCTTAACGCTTGTGACGGCGCTGGACGATCATGCTCGTCGTGCGCTTGTTGCTACGGGTGCGATAACCCTTCGTCGGCGTGCCCCACGGGCTCACCGGATCGCGACCTGCAGCCGTCTTGCCTTCACCACCACCGTGCGGGTGATCGACCGGGTTCATAACAACGCCACGCACCGTCGGACGGATACCGCGCCAGCGGTTCGCGCCAGCCTTACCGATTTGACGGAGGCTGTGCTCTTCGTTGCCTACTTCACCGATCGTCGCGCGGCATTCGATGTGAACGCGGCGGATTTCGCCCGAACGCAGACGAACCTGCGCATAGGTGCCTTCGCGAGCCAGCAGCATCGCCGACGTACCAGCCGAACGCGCCATTTGCGCGCCCTTGCCCGGCAGCATCTCGATGCAGTGAATCGTCGTACCGACCGGGATGTTGCGGATCGGCAGCGTGTTGCCTGCGCGGATCGGAGCTTCCGAACCCGACATCAGTTGCGTACCAACCGTCACGCCCTTCGGAGCGATGATGTAACGACGCTCGCCGTCTGCGTACAGGACCAGCGCGATGTTCGCGCTACGGTTCGGATCGTATTCGAGGCGTTCAACCTTTGCCGGAATACCATCCTTCGTGCGACGGAAATCGACGATACGGTAGTGTTGCTTATGACCACCGCCTTTGTGACGCGTGGTGATGTGGCCGTTGTTGTTACGGCCGGCGGTCTTGCTCTGCACGTCGAGCAGCGGCGCGTACGGCTTGCCCTTATGCAGATCCTTGTTGACCACCTTGACCATCGCGCGGCGGCCCGGCGAAGTCGGCTTAACTTTCACGATTGCCATGATTACTTGGCCTCCGCTTCAAAGTTGATTTCCTGGCCGGGCTTCAGGCAGACGTAGGCCTTCTTCACGTCCTTGCGCTTGCCCATGAAACGGCCAAAGCGCTTTGCTTTGCCCTTCTGGACCAGCACGTTGACGGAATTGACTTCCACCTTGAACAGCAGCTCGACAGCAGCCTTCACTTCCTGCTTCGTAGCGTCCGGCGCAACTTCGAACACGACTTGCTCGTTCTTGTCAGCCACCAGGGTCGCCTTTTCGGAGATCACCGGCGCGAGCAGAACTTGCATCAAACGATGATCGTTTTTGCGAACTTCGCTCATGACAGCAACTCCTCGATCTGGGCGACCGCAGCCTTCGTGATCAGCACTTTCTTGAAGTAGATCAGCGACAGGGGGTCGGCGTAACGCGGCTCGACAACCGCCACATGGGCCAGGTTGCGCGACGCGAGGTACAGGTTTTCGTCAACCGTGTCGGTGATGACCAGCACGGAGTCGAGACCCATTGCCTTGAACTTTTCGGCCAGCAGCTTCGTCTTCGGTGCTTCGAGCGTCAGCTCGTCGACAACCGCGATGCGGCCTTCGCGGGCCAGCTGCGAGAAGATCGAGCAGAGACCTGCGCGATGCATCTTCTTGTTGACCTTGTGCGAGAAATTTTCTTCCGGCGAATTCGGGAAGATACGACCACCGCCACGCCACAACGGGCTCGACGACATACCGGCACGAGCACGGCCCGTACCCTTCTGGCGCCACGGCTTTTTCGTGGTGTGCTTGACCTGCTCACGATCCTTCTGAGCGCGGTTACCGCTACGTGCGTTCGCCTGATAAGCGACGACGATCTGGTGGATCAGGGCTTCGTTGTAGTCACGGCCGAACACGACGTCCGACGCGTTAACTGCTGCGCCTTCCTGACCGTTGGCATTCAGGAGCTTAAGTTCCATTATTTCGCTCCTTTCACGGCGCGCGTCTTCACAGCCGGCGTCACGAAAACCTTGCCGCCCTTCGCACCCGGAACAGCACCCTTGACCAGCAGCAGCTTGCGATCTGCGTCGATACGTGCGATTTCGAGGTTCTGCACGGTGACCGTCTCGTCACCCATATGACCCGTCATGCGCTTACCCGGGAAAACACGACCCGGATCCTGCGCCATACCGATCGAACCCGGCACGTTGTGCGAACGCGAGTTACCGTGCGATGCACGACCCGACGCGAAGTTGTAGCGCTTGATGGTACCGGCGTAGCCCTTACCGATCGAGGTGCCTTGCACGTCGACCTTCTGACCTACTTCGAAGAGATCCACACCGATCACTGCGCCATTCGACAGCTCGGCGGCCTTGACGGCGTCGATCTGGAATTCCTTGAGGATTTCACCGGCTTGAACGCCGGCTTTGGCGAGATGACCTGCCAACGGCTTCGTCACACGCGATGCACGGCGCGTACCGAAGGCAACCTGAACGGCCGTGTAGCCGTCGGTTTCAACAGTCTTGATCTGCGTCACGCGGTTGTCGGACACGTCCAGCACGGTGACGGGAATCGAATCCCCTTCAGCCGTGAAGATACGGGTCATGCCAACCTTGCGACCTACGAGTCCAAGGCTCATCGTTTTCTCCATTCCCGACTGCGATTGGTCGGGGCTAATTTACAAAATGCCTCGCGCTTCAGAGGCGAAACGCGACGGCTTTTTTACGCAAATGCGCGAAAAGCCTTGCATTATAGCGAGGCTTTTCGTTTTCTGCAAGCAATCAAAGACTTAGCGGCATCCAATAATCTGGTAACCGCTCGCAGCCTTTACTGCAGCTTGATTTCGACGTCGACACCAGCCGGCAGATCCAGCTTCATCAATGCGTCGACGGTCTTGTCCGTCGGATCGACGATGTCCATCAGGCGTTGGTGCGTGCGGATTTCGAGCTGGTCGCGCGACGTCTTGTTGACGTGCGGCGAACGAAGGATGTCGAAACGCTGGATGCGGGTCGGCAGGGGCACCGGACCACGAACGATTGCGCCAGTCCGCTTTGCCGTGTCGACGATCTCAGCTGCCGATTGATCGATCAGACGATAGTCGAACGCTTTGAGGCGAATGCGGATTTTCTGGTTCTGCATGACGAATTCCTTGGAAAGAGCGAGGCGATATTGCACCGCCGATTAAAAAAGAGCGTAGGTCTGGGCGCCCGCTTGGCGCGAGTGCCCAGACCCGGGCACTGCATACTGCTACAGCAATCTTCGATTTTACTCGATGATCTTAGCAACGACACCTGCGCCGACGGTACGGCCACCTTCGCGGATTGCGAAGCGCAGACCTTCTTCCATGGCGATCGGAGCGATCAGCTTCACCGTGATCGACACGTTGTCGCCCGGCATCACCATTTCCTTGTCCTTCGGCAGCTCGATCGAGCCCGTCACGTCCGTCGTACGGAAGTAGAACTGCGGACGATAGTTGTTGAAGAACGGCGTGTGACGGCCGCCTTCGTCCTTGCTCAGCACGTACACTTCAGCCGTGAAGTGCGTGTGCGGCGTGATCGAACCCGGCTTGGCCAGCACCTGGCCACGCTCCACGTCTTCACGCTTCGTGCCGCGCAGCAGGATACCGACGTTGTCGCCTGCCTGACCCTGGTCGAGCAGCTTGCGGAACATTTCCACGCCCGTGCAGGTCGTCTTCACCGTCGGCTTGATACCGACGATTTCGATTTCTTCGCCGACCTTGACGATGCCGCGCTCGACGCGACCCGTCACCACCGTGCCACGACCCGAGATCGAGAACACGTCTTCCACCGGCATCAGGAACGCGCCGTCAACCGCGCGCTCCGGCGTCGGGATGTACGTGTCCAGGGCGTCGGCCAGGTTCATGATCGCCACTTCGCCCAGCTCGCCCTTGTCGCCTTCGAGCGCCAGCTTCGCCGAACCCTTGATGATCGGCGTGTCGTCGCCCGGGAAGTCGTACTTCGACAGAAGTTCGCGCACTTCCATTTCGACCAGCTCGAGCAGCTCGGCGTCGTCCACCATGTCGCACTTGTTCAGGAACACGATGATGTACGGCACACCGACCTGACGCGCCAGCAGGATGTGCTCACGCGTTTGCGGCATCGGGCCGTCAGCAGCCGAGCACACCAGAATTGCGCCGTCCATCTGCGCTGCGCCCGTGATCATGTTCTTCACATAGTCAGCGTGGCCCGGGCAGTCGACGTGCGCGTAGTGGCGGTTCGCCGTTTCGTACTCGACGTGTGCCGTGTTGATCGTGATACCGCGCGCCTTTTCTTCCGGCGCTGCGTCGATCTGGTCGTAGGCCTTTGCTTCGCCGCCGAACTTCGCGGTCAGCACCGTCGTGATCGCTGCCGTCAGCGTGGTCTTGCCGTGGTCAACGTGACCGATCGTGCCGACGTTCACGTGCGGCTTGGTCCGTTCGAATTTACCTTTAGCCATGTTTCTCTTCTTTCAAAAAAGTTGTTCGATGAATGACTATGCGAGGTCTTACTTCGACTTCGCGTTGATGATCGCTTCCGACACGTTACGCGGAGCTTCTGCGTAGTGCTTGAATTCCATCGTGTACGTTGCGCGGCCTTGCGTCAGCGAGCGCAGCGACGTCGAGTAGCCAAACATCTCCGACAGCGGCACTTCAGCGCGGACGATCTTGCCGCCGCCCACCATGTCTTCCATGCCCTGGACGATACCGCGACGGCCCGACAGGTCGCCCATCACGTTGCCCATATAGTCTTCAGGCGTTTCGACTTCCACTGCCATCATCGGTTCGAGGATGACCGGGCTCGCCTTGCGCATTGCTTCCTTGAACGCCATCGAACCAGCCATGCGGAACGCATTTTCGTTCGAGTCAACGTCGTGGTACGAACCGAACGTCAGGTGGACCTTCACGTCGACAACCGGGAAGCCCGCCAGCACGCCGGCCTTGAGCGTTTCCTGGATACCCTTGTCGACCGCCGGGATGTATTCACGCGGAATCACACCACCCTTGATCTCGTCCAGGAACTCGTAGCCCTTGCCTTGTTCATTCGGCTCGAGCGTGATGACAGCGTGGCCGTACTGGCCGCGGCCGCCCGACTGCTTGACGAACTTGCCGTCAACGTCGGCTGCCGTCGCGCGAATCGTTTCGCGGTATGCCACCTGCGGCTTACCAACGGTTGCTTCGACGCCGAATTCACGCTTCATCCGGTCAACCAGAATTTCGAGGTGGAGCTCGCCCATGCCCGAAATGATGGTTTGACCCGATTCTTCGTCCGTCTGAACGCGGAACGACGGATCTTCCTGAGCCAGACGGTTCAGTGCGAGACCCATCTTCTCCTGGTCAGCCTTGGTCTTCGGCTCGACAGCCTGCGAGATCACCGGCTCCGGGAAAATCATGCGTTCCAGCACGATCGGGTTTTGCGGATCGCACAGCGTGTCGCCCGTCGTCGCTTCCTTCAGGCCAACGGCTGCAGCGATGTCGCCCGCGCGCACTTCCTTGATTTCTTCGCGCTGGTTCGCGTGCATCTGCAGAATACGGCCCAGACGTTCCTTCTTGTCTTTGGTCGCGTTCAGAACCGTGTCGCCCGAATTGACGACGCCCGAATACACACGGAAGAAGATCAGCTGGCCGACGAACGGGTCGGTCATGATCTTGAATGCCAGTGCCGAGAACTTTTCGTCGTCAGCAGCGCGGCGCTCAGCCTTCTCGCCGTTTTCCAGTTCGCCGGTAACCGGCGGAATGTCGACGGGCGACGGCAGGAAGTCCAGAACTGCGTCCAGCATGCGTTGCACGCCCTTGTTCTTGAACGCGGTGCCGCACAGCATCGGCTGGATTTCGCAAGCGATCGTACGGTCGCGCAGACCCTTGATGATTTCCGCTTCCGACAGTTCGCCGTCTTCGAGGTACTTGTTCATCAAGTCTTCGCTCGACTCAGCGGCGGCTTCGATCATCTTTTCGCGCCATTCGTTGCACGAATCGACCAGTTCAGCCGGGATGTCTTCGTACGAGAACTTGGTGCCTTGGGACGCTTCGTCCCAAATGATCGCCTTCATCTTCATCAGATCGACGACGCCTGTGAAGTTCTCTTCCGCGCCGATCGGCACGACGACGGGAACCGGGTTCGCCTTCAGACGCAGCTTGAGCTGGTCGTAGACCTTGAAGAAGTTCGCGCCGGTACGGTCCATCTTGTTGATGAACGCGAGACGGGGAACCTTGTACTTGTTAGCCTGGCGCCACACCGTTTCCGATTGCGGCTGCACGCCGCCCACTGCGCAGTAGACCATGCACGCACCGTCGAGCACGCGCATCGAGCGCTCAACTTCAATCGTGAAGTCGACGTGGCCCGGCGTGTCGATGATGTTGATGCGGTGCTCGGCACGGTCGCCCGCCATGCCCTTCCAGAACGCCGTCGTAGCAGCGGACGTGATGGTAATACCACGTTCCTGTTCCTGCTCCATCCAGTCCATGGTAGCGGCGCCGTCGTGCACTTCACCGATCTTGTGGTTCACGCCGGTATAGAACAGGATGCGCTCGGTCGTCGTCGTTTTGCCGGCGTCGATGTGAGCGCTAATACCGATGTTGCGGTAGCGCTCGATAGGAGTCTTGCGAGCCACTTTGATCCTCTATTGGGATGACACGATGGAAACCAGTCCATCGCGCTCTAACACAAACGGGCGAGGCGCTTTGCAAGCGCACCCGCCCGGAATTTCTTTCCGCTTTACTGCCAGCCCGGGGACGGGATGCTTAGAAACGGAAATGCGAGAACGCCTTGTTGGCTTCTGCCATCCGGTGAACTTCGTCGCGCTTCTTCATCGCGCCGCCACGGCCTTCAGCCGCTTCGGAGAGTTCACCAGCCAGACGCAGAGCCATCGACTTCTCGCTGCGCTTCTTCGCGGCTTCACGCAGCCAACGCATCGCCAATGCCATACGACGCGACGGACGCACTTCGACCGGAACCTGATAGTTCGCACCACCAACGCGACGGCTCTTCACTTCGACCACCGGCTTCACGTTGTTGAGCGCTACCGTGAACACTTCCAGCGGGTCCTTGCCACCCTTGGTCTGGATCTGTTCGAAAGCGCCGTACACGATGCGCTCGGCAACCGACTTCTTGCCGGAGAGCATCAGCACGTTCATGAATTTTGCAACATCAACGTTACCGAACTTCGGATCCGGCAACACTTCCCGCTTGGGGACTTCGCGACGACGCGGCATGTTTCTTCCTTTGACTTTTCAGTTGGAGCAGTGACTCTGCACTCACCCCGCGGCCACCAACTAACCCGATTCATCCATTACGACTTACCAGCCTGGTCGGGTGACCACTTACTCGACAGCACCGGCTATCCGGCACCACCGCTAAACCGCTCTTGTGAGCGACCTGTTACTGCCGACCGGCTTCTTACTTGCCAGCCTTGGCACGCTTCGCACCGTACTTCGAGCGAGCCTGCTTACGATCCTTGACGCCCTGGGTATCCAGCGAGCCACGAACCATGTGGTAACGCACACCCGGCAAGTCCTTCACACGGCCGCCGCGAATCAGCACGACCGAGTGTTCCTGCAGGTTGTGGCCTTCACCACCGATGTACGAAATGACTTCGAAGCCGTTCGTCAGGCGCACCTTGGCGACCTTACGGAGTGCCGAGTTCGGCTTCTTAGGCGTCGTGGTGTACACACGGGTGCACACGCCGCGACGCTGGGGGCAGTCCTGCAAGGCCGGGCTCTTGCTCTTCGTCGTTTCCGACGTGCGGCCTTTGCGAACCAGTTGATTGATGGTTGGCATTGTTTATTCCTGAAATTGAACAAAATCGACGCGTTCATTTCTGGGCAAAGCAGAAAATGACGCGTTCTGACTACTGCTGATTTCCAGCCCTGACGTTTTGGCGACACGCTCGCGCCGCACGGAATCCTGCCAAGAACCGGAACCTAGCATCATATTCCGAAAATCCCAAACGAGTCAACAGGTTGCGCCGATTCGAAAGGGTTGGCGGCGCACTGGGACTCAATCCGCAGCGACGACTTCGAGCAGTTCGTCGCCGAAACGGTCGAGCTTACGTGCGCCCATACCCGGAATATGGCGCAAATCTTCGAGCGACCCCGGGGAGTTGCGCGCAATTTCGGCCAGCGTGGCATCGTGGAAAATGACGTAAGCCGGCACGCCATCGCTCTTCGCGGTTTCCGTGCGCCACGCGCGCAGACGGTCCCAGCGCGCGCGCTCGCGTGAATTCATGCCCGCTGTCGGATCGGCGCGTTCGCTTGTGCGTCCGGAGGATTGACGCGTGCGCACTGGCTTCACATAGCGCCGCATCGTCACTTGTTGCTCGCCTTTTAGGACAGGCTTGCTGGCTTCCGTCAGCACGAGGGCACCGAAACCGTCGTGATCGACGGTGAGAAATCCGAATGCGACCAACTGGCGAAACACCGCTCGCCATTCATGCTCGGATAGCGCCGCACCAATTCCGAATGTGCTCAGCTTCTCGTGGCCACGCTGCAGAATCTTCTCGGTACGATTGCCGCGAAGAATGTCGATCAGATGTCCTGCGCCGAAATTGAATCCGCTAGCGCGCTGCGCACGAAACGCGCATGACAGCGCCATCTGCGATTCACGCGTGGCATCCCACGATGCCGGCGGCTCGAGACATGTATCACAGTTGCCGCAGGGCTTGCCCTCTTCGCCGAAGTAAGCCAGCAATCGCACGCGCCGGCACGTAGCCGTTTCGCATAAACCGAGCAACGCATCGAGCTTGCCGGTTTGCACGCGCTTATGCGCATCGTCGGCGTCGGATTCGTCGATCATCTTGCGCTGCTGCACGACATCGCCGAGACCGTACGTCATCCAGGCGTTCGCCGGCAAACCATCGCGGCCGGCGCGCCCTGTTTCCTGGTAATAGCCTTCGACGCTCTTCGGCAAATCGAGATGCGCGACAAAGCGCACGTCCGGTTTGTCGATGCCCATGCCGAACGCGATCGTCGCGCACATCACGATGCCCTCTTCGCGCTGGAAGATTTCCTGATGCCGCTGGCGCACCTCAAACTCCATTCCCGCGTGATACGGCAGCGCTCGCACGCCCTGCGCCTTCAGCCATTCAGCCGTCTCTTCGACCTTGCGGCGCGACAGGCAATACACGACCCCCGCGTCGGTCGTGTTGTCCGGACGCGTGTGTTCCGCGCGGATGAAATCGAGCAGTTGCGAACGCGCGTTGTCCTTCTCGACGATCCGATAGCGGATATTCGGCCGATCGAAACTCGATACGAACACACGCGCGTCGTCGAGCGCGAGGCGATGAATGATTTCGTCGCGCGTGATCGCGTCGGCCGTGGCCGTCAGCGCGATGCGCGGTACCGAAGGGAACCGCTCGTGCAACACCGACAGCTGGATGTACTCGGGTCTGAAATCGTGCCCCCATTGCGACACGCAATGTGCTTCGTCGATAGCGAACAAACCGATGCGCGCGCGCTCGAGCAGATCGAGAAAGCGCGGCGTCATCAGCCGTTCAGGAGCGACGTACAGCAGATCGATTTCGCCCTCACGCAAGGCGCGCTCCGTCGCTGCTGCATCGGCGCCTGACAGCGTCGAGTTCAGATACGCCGCGCGCACGCCGACTTCCCGCAAGGCCGCCACCTGATCCTGCATCAACGCGATCAGCGGCGAGACGACGATCCCTGCGCCCAACCCGGCTTCGCGGCGCACCAGCGACGGAATCTGATAGCACAGCGATTTGCCACCGCCCGTCGGCATCAGCACCAGACAGTCGCCGCCAGAAGAAACGTGTTCGACGATTTCTCCCTGCTGCCCTCGAAACGCGGGATAACCGAAAACTTCGTTGAGGATCTGGAGCGGACGGGACATGAAGGAGAGAAAAAAGTGCGCGGAGCGGGTGACTCGAATTTTACCAATGCAATCGCACTTCGCCCGAGGTTTGTCGTGTAACTGACCGTCCGGCAGAGTCCGAAGGGCATAGGAAGAAACGCAAATCCGCAAGGCGAAAAAAAACCGCCCGGTCGAAACCGGGCGGTTCATGCAACTTCAGCGAACTTCACAGGCATGGCGGCATATGCCGCCTGCCGGCTTATTCGTTGGTGTGCGGCGTTTGCTCGGCGGCCGGGGTTTCCGGCGTACCGAACTCGAAGGCCTCTTCTGCTGCGATCTGGTCGAAACGCTCGCGATCCGCCATTTCCTTGGTCTTGCGTGCCTTGTGGAACGCGAGACCCGTACCGGCCGGAATCAGACGACCGACGATCACGTTTTCCTTCAGGCCACGCAGATCGTCGCGCTTGCCCATGATCGCCGCTTCCGTCAGCACGCGGGTCGTTTCCTGGAACGATGCCGCGGAGATGAACGAGTCGGTCGACAGCGACGCCTTCGTGATACCCAGCAGGATGTTCTCGTACGTTGCCGGACGCTTGTCTTCCGCGATCATGCGATCGTTTTCGTCCAGCATGTCCGACCGCTCGACCTGCTCACCCGGGATGAAGCGCGTATCGCCGTTGTCAGTGATCTGCACGCGACGCAGCATCTGACGGACGATCACCTCGATGTGCTTGTCGTTGATCTTCACGCCCTGCAGACGGTACACGTCCTGCACTTCGTCCACGATGTAACGCGACAGCGCTTCGATACCCTGCAAACGCAGAATGTCGTGCGGATCGGCCGGCCCGTCGACGATCATTTCGCCCTTGTTGACGACTTGACCATCGTGCACCAGAACCTGCTTTTCCTTCGCGATCAGGAACTCGTGCTGATTGCCTTCGAGGTCCGTGATAACGAGACGCTGCTTGCCCTTCGTGTCCTTACCGAACGACGTCGTACCCGTGACTTCCGCCAGGATACCTGCGTCCTTCGGCGAACGTGCTTCGAACAGTTCCGCCACACGCGGCAGACCACCCGTAATGTCACGCGTCTTCTGCGCTTCGGTCGGGATACGTGCGAGCACTTCACCCACCTGAACCTGCTGACCATCCTTCACGGTGATCAGTGCGCCGACCTGGAAGCCGATCTGAACCGAGTGCTCCGAGTTCGGGATCTTGACTTCGTCGCCGTTCGCGTCGAGCAGCTTCACCTGCGGACGCACGCTCTTCGAAGCCTGCGAGCCGCGGCGCTTCACGTCGATCACGACGAGAGTGGACAGACCCGTCACGTCGTCGATCTGCTTCGCGACCGTCACGCCTTCCTCGACGTTTTCGAACTTCACCGTACCGCCCCACTCGGTGATGATCGGACGCGTCAGCGGATCCCACGTGGCCAGTTGCGTGCCCGCCTTGATCTGCGCGCCGTCGAGTTGCAGCAGCGTCGCGCCGTACGGCACCTTGTGACGCTCGCGCTCGCGGCCGTGATCGTCGGTGATCATCGCTTCGCCCGAACGCGAGATGACGATCTGCTCGCCCTTCGCATTCGTCACGTAACGCATCGTCGACGTGAAACGCACCGTACCGTTCGACTTCGCTTCGACCGACGACGCCACTGCCGCACGCGATGCCGCACCACCGATGTGGAACGTACGCATGGTCAGCTGCGTGCCCGGCTCACCGATCGACTGAGCAGCGATCACGCCGACTGCTTCGCCGACGTTGACCGACGAGCCGCGGCCCAGGTCGCGGCCGTAGCAGGCTGCGCACAGACCGTAACGCGTTTCGCAAGTCAGCGGCGTACGCACGCGCACTTCGTCGATACCCAGGCGTTCGATTTCTTCGACCGCGTCTTCGTCGAGCAGCGTGCCCGATTCGAACAGCGTTTCCTGCGTTTCCGGATTGACGACGTCAGCCACCGCAACGCGACCCAGAATACGGTCACGCAGTGCTTCGACGACTTCACCGCCTTCGACCAGCGCCTTCATTGCCACGCCGTTCGACGTACCGCAATCGTCTTCGACCACGACGAGATCCTGCGTCACGTCGACGAGACGACGCGTCAGGTAACCCGAGTTCGCCGTCTTCAGTGCCGTATCAGCCAGACCCTTACGTGCACCGTGGGTCGAGATGAAGTACTGCAACACGTTCAGGCCTTCACGGAAGTTCGCCGTAATCGGCGTCTCGATGATCGAGCCGTCCGGCTTCGCCATCAGGCCACGCATACCAGCGAGCTGACGGATCTGAACTGCCGAACCACGCGCACCCGAGTCGGCCATCATGTAGATGGAGTTGAACGACTCCTGACGCGTCTGGTTGCCGTCGCGGTCCACGACCGGTTCCGTCGACAGCTGCTCCATCATCGCCTTGCCGACCGCTTCCGACGTTGCCGACCAGATGTCGACCACGTTGTTGTAGCGTTCCTGCGAGGTGACGAGACCCGACATGTACTGACGGTCGTATTCCTTCACCTTCTTCGCGGCGTCGCCGACGATGGTCTCCTTCTGCGGCGGCACGAGCATGTCGTCGACGCAGATCGAGATACCGGCGCGCGTGGCCAGGCGGAAGCCCGACTGCATCAACTGGTCGGCGAAAATCACCGTTTCACGCAGACCGCACTTGCGGAATGCGGTGTTGATCAGACGCGAGATTTCCTTCTTCTTCAGCGGCTTGTTCAGCACCGAGAACGGCAGGCCCGGCGGCAGAATTTCCGACAGGATCGAACGGCCGACGGTCGTCGCGTACAGCGTGACCTTCGGCACGAATGCCGGCGCACCTTCCGACTTGTCTTCGTTATGGACCATTTCGGTGATCCGCACGTTGACGCGCGAGGCCAGCTCGACTTCCTTGTTCTCGTACGCGCGCAGCGCTTCCGACACGCCCGTGAACGTCAGGCCTTCGCCCTTGCCGTTGATCGCTTCGCGCGTCGCGTAGTACAGGCCGAGCACGATATCCTGCGACGGCACGATCGACGGATCGCCGTTGGCCGGGAACAGCACGTTGTTCGACGCCAGCATCAGCGTGCGCGCTTCCATCTGCGCTTCGAGCGACAGCGGAACGTGAACAGCCATCTGGTCACCGTCGAAGTCGGCGTTGAACGCCGCGCAAACGAGCGGGTGCAGCTGGATAGCCTTACCTTCGATCAGCACCGGCTCGAAAGCCTGAATGCCAAGACGGTGCAGCGTCGGCGCGCGGTTCAGCATCACCGGATGTTCGCGAATGACTTCTTCGAGAATGTCCCACACCACCGGCGTCTGGTTCTCGACTTCCTTCTTCGCAGCCTTGATGGTGGTAGCAACACCCATCACTTCCAGCTTGTTGAAGATGAACGGCTTGAACAGTTCGAGCGCCATCAGCTTCGGCAGACCGCACTGATGCAGCTTCAGCGTCGGGCCGACCACGATGACCGAACGGCCCGAGTAGTCGACGCGCTTGCCCAGCAGGTTCTGACGGAAGCGACCGCCCTTACCCTTGATCATGTCGGCGAGCGACTTCAGCGGACGCTTGTTCGCGCCCGTCATCGCCTTGCCGCGACGGCCGTTGTCGAGCAGCGAATCGACGGCTTCCTGCAGCATCCGCTTTTCGTTGCGAACGATGATTTCAGGCGCCTTCAGTTCGAGCAGACGCTTCAACCGGTTGTTACGGTTGATCACGCGGCGATACAGGTCGTTCAGGTCCGACGTCGCGAAACGGCCGCCGTCCAGCGGAACCAGCGGACGCAGTTCGGGCGGCAGCACCGGCAGCACTTCGAGAATCATCCACTCGGGCTTGATGCCCGAACGCTGGAAGGCCTCGAGCACCTTCAGGCGCTTCGCGTACTTCTTGATCTTCGCTTCCGAACCCGTGTTCTTCAGCTCCGAGCGCAGCGTTTCGACCTGCTCGTCGATGTTGATCGCGCGCAGCAGTTCGCGCACGCCTTCCGCGCCCATTTCAGCGCGGAATTCGTCACCGTACTCTTCGACCTTATTGTAGTAATCCTCTTCCGTCATGATCTGACGCGCCTTCAGCGGCGTCATGCCCGGATCGATCACCACATATGCTTCGAAGTACAGCACGCGCTCGATGTCGCGCAGCGTCATGTCGAGCACCATGCCCAGACGCGACGGCAGCGACTTCAGGAACCAGATGTGCGCGACAGGCGAGGCCAGTTCGATGTGGCCCATGCGTTCGCGACGCACCTTCGCGAGCGTCACTTCGACGCCGCACTTCTCGCAGATCACGCCACGGTGCTTCAGGCGCTTGTACTTGCCGCAAAGGCATTCGTAGTCCTTGATCGGACCGAAAATCTTCGCGCAGAACAGACCATCCCGCTCCGGCTTGAAGGTGCGGTAGTTGATGGTTTCCGGCTTCTTGACTTCACCGAACGACCACGAACGGATCTTGTCCGGCGAGGCCAGACCGATCTTGATCGCGTCAAAAACTTCTTCCTGTTGGACTTGCTTGAATAGATCGAGCAGAGCTTTCATTGCTTTCTCTCCGTAGTCCGATTAGTTGCGGTCGAGGTCGATGTCGATACCGAGCGAGCGGATTTCCTTCACCAGCACGTTGAAGGATTCCGGCATGCCCGCGTCGATCACGTGATCGCCCTTCACCAGGTTCTCGTAAACCTTGGTCCGGCCCGTCACGTCGTCCGACTTGACCGTCAACATTTCCTGCAGCACATACGATGCGCCGTAGGCTTCGAGCGCCCACACTTCCATTTCACCGAAGCGCTGACCACCGAACTGCGCCTTACCACCCAGCGGCTGCTGCGTGACCAGCGAGTACGGACCCGTCGAACGCGCGTGCATCTTGTCGTCGACCAGGTGGTGCAGCTTCAGGTAGTGCATGTAGCCAACCGTCACCGTACGTTCGAAGGCTTCACCCGTGCGACCGTCAAACAGACGCACCTGGTTCTTCGACTTCGTCATGCCGAGGTTCTGCGCGATGTCGTCCGGGTAGGCGAGATCCAGCATGCTGGACATTTCCTCTTCCGTCGCACCGTCGAACACCGGCGTTGCGAACGGCACGCCTTCGCGCAGGTTCTTCGCGAGTTCGAGGATTTCGTCGTCGGAGAAGCTTTCCAGCTCTTCCGCACGGCCCGACTCGTTGTAGATCTTGGTCAGGAACTTGCGAACTTCTTCGATCTTCGCCTGACGCTGCAGCATTTCGCCGATACGCCAGCCCAGACCCTTCGCGGCCCAACCCAGATGCACTTCGAGAACCTGACCCACGTTCATCCGCGACGGAACGCCCAGCGGGTTCAGCACGACGTCAGCCGGACGGCCATCGGCCATGTACGGCATGTCTTCGATCGGAACGATCTTCGACACGACACCCTTGTTACCGTGACGGCCTGCCATCTTGTCGCCAGGTTGCAGGCGGCGCTTCACAGCCAGGTAGACCTTGACCATCTTCAGCACGCCCGGCGGCAGTTCGTCGCCTTGCGTGAGCTTCTTGCGCTTCTCTTCGAAAGCGAGGTCGAACTGGTGACGCTTCTGTTCGATCGAATCCTTGATCGCTTCGAGCTGTGCCGCTGCTTCTTCGTCCGCGAGGCGGATGTCGAACCAGTGGTAGTGATCCAGATCTTCCAGGTAAGCGCGTTCGATCTTCGTGCCCTTCGCGAGCTTCTTCGGACCGCCGTTCGCCACCTTGCCCTCGAGCATACGTGCAAGACGCTGGAACGCGTCGCCTTCCACGATACGGAGCTGGTCATTCAGGTCCAGGCGATAGCGCTTCAGTTCATCGTCGATGATCTGTTGCGCACGCTTGTCGCGCTGGATGCCTTCACGCGTGAACACCTGCACGTCGATAACCGTGCCGCTCATGCCCGACGGCACGCGCAGCGACGTGTCCTTCACGTCCGACGCCTTCTCACCGAAGATCGCGCGCAGCAGCTTTTCTTCCGGCGTCAGCTGGGTTTCGCCCTTCGGCGTGACCTTGCCGACCAGCACGTCGCCTGCTTCGACTTCCGCGCCGATGTACACGATGCCCGACTCGTCGAGACGGCCAAGCTGCACTTCAGCGAGATTCGAAATATCGCGCGTGATTTCTTCCGGTCCGAGCTTCGTGTCGCGAGCGACGACGTTCAATTCTTCGATGTGGATCGACGTGTAGCGATCGTCCGCAACGACCTTCTCCGAGATCAGGATCGAGTCTTCGAAGTTGTAGCCGTTCCACGGCATGAACGCGACCAGCATGTTCTGGCCAAGCGCCAGTTCACCGAGGTCCGTCGAAGCGCCGTCAGCCAGCACGTCGCCGCGCGCAACCTTGTCGCCGACCTTCGCGATCGGACGCTGGTTGATGTTCGTGTTCTGGTTCGAACGCGTGTACTTGATCAGGTTGTAGATGTCGACGCCGACGTCGCCAGCCACCGCTTCATCATCGTTCACACGAATCACGATACGGCCTGCATCGACGTAGTCGACCACACCACCACGCAGCGCCTGCACGGTCGTGCCCGAGTCGACAGCCACCGTGCGCTCGATACCCGTACCGACGACCGGCTTCTCCGGACGCAGACACGGCACAGCCTGACGCTGCATGTTCGAGCCCATCAATGCACGGTTCGCGTCGTCGTGCTCGAGGAACGGAATCAGCGATGCGGCCACCGACACGATCTGCGACGGCGCCACGTCCATGTACTGGATGCGGTCCGGCGTGACCATCAGCGTTTCGCCCGCTTCACGCGACGACACGAGTTCGTCGGTCAGCGTGCCATCTTCCGCCACGGCCGCGTTCGCCTGAGCGATCACGTAACGGCCTTCTTCGATTGCCGACAGATAGTCGATCTGATCCGTGACCTTGCTGTCCGTCACCTTGCGATACGGCGTTTCGAGGAAGCCGTATTCGTTCAGGTGCGCGTACAGCGCCAGCGAGTTGATCAGGCCGATGTTCGGACCTTCCGGCGTTTCAATCGGGCACACGCGGCCATAGTGGGTCGGGTGCACGTCGCGGACTTCAAAGCCAGCGCGCTCGCGCGTCAGACCACCCGGGCCAAGTGCCGAAACACGGCGCTTGTGGGTGATTTCCGACAGCGGATTGGTCTGGTCCATGAACTGCGACAGCTGCGACGAACCGAAGAACTCGCGAATTGCCGACGAAATCGGCTTCGAGTTGATCAGGTCGTGCGGCATCAGGTTTTCGCTTTCGGCCTGGCCGAGGCGTTCCTTCACTGCACGTTCGACACGCACGAGACCCGCGCGGAACTGGTTTTCCGCCAGTTCGCCTACGCAACGCACACGACGATTGCCCAAGTGGTCGATATCGTCCACTTCGCCCTTGCCGTTACGCAGTTCGACCAGGATCTTGATGGTCGCGAGGATGTCGTCGTCCTGCAGCGTCATCGGGCCGACGATTTCGTCACGGCCGACGCGGCGGTTGAACTTCATACGACCCACCTTCGACAGGTCGTACGCCTCTTCGCTGTAGAACAGACGGTTGAACAGCGCCTCGACGGCTTCTTCCGTCGGCGGTTCGCCCGGACGCATCATGCGGTAGATTGCGATGCGCGCGGCCATCTTGTCGGCCGTTTCGTCGATACGCAGCGTCGACGAGATGTACGGACCTTGATCCAGATCGTTCGTGTAGAGCGTCTGGATGTCCTTGATCTTCGCTTCGCGCAGCTTTTCGAGCACGCTTTCGGTGACTTCGTCGTTCGCGTTTGCGATCACTTCGCCCGTGTCGCCATCAACCACGTTCTTCGCGAGCACGCGGCCGAGCAGGTAGTCTTCGGGGACCGAAATGTACTTGGTCTTCGCGTTTTCGAGGTCGCGAATGTGCTTCGCGTTGATACGCTTGTCCTTCTGGACGATGACCTTGCCGTCGCGATCCGTAATGTCAAAGCGCGCGACTTCACCGCGCAGACGCTCCGGCACGAACTCCATCTGCGCGCCTTCCGGCATCAGCGTGAAGTTATCGAACACGAAGAAGTTCGCGAGGATCTGTTCCGGCGTCAGGCCGATTGCCTTCAGCAGGATCGTGACAGGCATCTTGCGACGACGGTCGACGCGGAAGTACAGCACGTCCTTCGGATCGAATTCGAAGTCGAGCCACGAGCCACGGTAAGGAATGATCCGTGCCGAGAACAGCAGCTTGCCGGAGCTGTGCGTCTTGCCCTTGTCGTGTTCGAAGAACACGCCAGGCGAACGGTGCAACTGCGACACGATCACGCGTTCCGTGCCGTTGATGACGAACGAGCCAGTCGGCGTCATGAGCGGAATTTCGCCCATGTACACTTCCTGTTCCTTCACTTCCTTGACGACAGGCTTGCTCGGCGATTCCTTGTCGAGCAGCACCAGACGCACCTTGGCACGCAGCGCCGAACAGTAAGTCAGACCGCGCTGCTGACATTCCTTGATGTTGAATGCCGGCGGCGACAGCATGTAGCTGACGAACTCTAGACGAGCAAAGCCGTTATGCGAAACAATGGGGAAAACTGACGTGAACGCAGCTTGCAGACCTTCCGGTTTGCGCTGCACTGTGGGCACTTCCGCTTGCAGAAACGTGCTGAATGATTCAAGCTGGGTAGCCAGCAGGAAAGGTACTTGGTGAACGATGGGGCGCTTCGCGAAACTCTTGCGAATACGCTTCTTCTCGGTGAAGGAATATTGCATACGATCTCCGAATCACGGCGGGCATTGTTGTCGAGGCGGGATACCTTGATGTGACAACCCGAGTGTTCACCGACTGAGACCCGTTGGCCGTCCGATGGCTTGAACGAGCCTAGAAGCTTGGTGGTTGGCCGCTACCAACCGCTGGCTGACGGCAGCGGATGCCTGTGTTGCCCGCTACCCGACCAAACTTGCCTTCTGCAGTCGCTTCAGAAGACAAAGAGAAACGCCAGTCGAACTTCCCGAACGGCGATTTTCTTTGGCTTCTGGGAGTACGTTTTTGCCGAAACTTGAGAGCAAAAAGGTCGTTCCCACAAAGCACAAAAAGGCCGGCGGTGGAAAACCGCCAGCCTGCGCACAGCGCGCCGAAACTTACTTGATTTCAGCCTTCGCGCCGGCTTCTTCCAGCTTCTTCTTGGCTTCTTCAGCAGCAGCCTTCGGTACCGCTTCCTTAACAGGCTTCGGTGCACCGTCGACCAGGTCCTTCGCTTCCTTCAGGCCCAGGCCCGTCAGTTCGCGAACTGCCTTAATCACGGAAACCTTGTTTGCGCCCGTTTCGGTCAGGATAACCGTGAACTCGGTTTGCTCTTCAGCAGCAGCAGCGCCGCCGCCAGCGCCTGCCGGGCCAGCAACTGCAACAGCAGCAGCCGACACGCCAAACTTTTCTTCGAATGCCTTGACCAGTTCGTTCAGTTCCAGAACCGACATCGCGCCTACGGCTTCGAGGATGTCTTCTTTTGCGATTGCCATTTGAAATACTCCTAAATTGAATTCGGATACAGCCAGCGATCAATTACGCTCGACTGAAGTGCGTCGATGCACTGCTTACGCAGCTTCGCTTTCCTTCTTTTCTGCCAGCGCGGCCAGAGCACGCGCAAAGCCAGAAACAGGAGCTTGCATAACGAACAACAGCTTGGAGAGCAGTTCCTCGCGGCTCGGGATGTTGGCCAGCGCTTGCACGCCCGCCTTGTCCATCACTTTGCCTTCGTAGGAACCGGCCTTGATGACCAACTTGTCATTGCTCTTGCTGAAGTCATTAACGACCTTCGCAGCAGCAATTGCATCTTCCGAGATGCCGTAGATCAGCGGACCAGTCATCTGCTCAGCCAGCGGAGCAAACGGGGTACCTTCGACAGCGCGACGCGCCAGCGTGTTCTTCAACACGCGCAGATACACCTGTTGCTCGCGCGCTTTCGCGCGCAGCTTGGTCAGATCGCCAACCGTGATCCCACGATACTCAGCCAGAACCACCGTTTGGGCTTTCGCGACTTGCGCGGAAACCTCAGCTACGACGGCCTGCTTACTTTCTTTGTTAAGTGGCACGGTTAACCTCCAGATTCGATGCACTTGGCACATGCCTCGCGCATCGCGTTCAACAACGGCGTCCGACCAGTCAGGAGTACTTCGACCGCTCGATTTCCACATGGCTGTGCAAATCAAACGGCTTCACCACTTCAAAACTTTTTCGGGTTCGCCATCTGCGTTGGCTTGAATTAAGGAAGCTCCCAACTGCTGCGCCTCCACCAACGGTCTTTGACAACCGGTCGCCAGATTCAGATTGCAACCTCGCGACCGCCCAAAGCCCTTAAATCGCCCCAGCCTCTCGACCGAAGCGGTTAAAACTTTACTGTGCTGCCAGCGTTGCCTGATCAACACGCACGCCAACACCCATGGTGCTCGACAATGCGATCTTGCGCAGGTACACGCCCTTGCTCGTCGCCGGCTTCGCCTTTTGCAGCGCTTCGACCAGCGCGCTCAGGTTCGAACGCAGAGCCGTCGGCTCGAACGATGCGCGACCGATCGTTGCGTGGATGATACCGGCTTTGTCGACACGGAACTGAACCTGACCGGCCTTCGCGTTCTTGACCGCGGTCGCGACGTCCGGCGTGACCGTGCCGACCTTCGGGTTCGGCATCAGGCCGCGCGGGCCGAGGATCTGACCCAGCGTACCGACCACACGCATCGTGTCCGGCGAAGCGATCACGACGTCGAAATTCAGGTTACCGGCCTTCACTTGCTCAGCCAGGTCTTCCATACCGACGATTTCAGCGCCAGCTGCACGAGCCTGCTCGGCCTTTTCACCTTGCGCGAACACAGCAACACGGACCGACTTACCGGTACCAGCCGGCAGAACGACCGAACCGCGAACAACCTGGTCCGACTTCTTTGCGTCGATGCCGAGTTGCACTGCGACGTCGATCGATTCGTCGAACTTCGCGCTTGCGCACTCCTTCACGAGCGACAGAGCCTCATCGATCGCGTACAGCTTTTGACGATCAACCTTGTTTGCAAATGCTTGCAGACGCTTCGAAAGCTTAGCCATTTACACGCCCTCCACGGTGATGCCCATCGAGCGGGCGCTACCAGCGATCGTACGAACCGCTGCGTCCAGATCAGCAGCCGTAAGATCCGGCATCTTGGTCTTTGCGATTTCTTCAGCTTGAGCGCGCGTGATCTTACCGACCTTGTCGGTGTGCGGCTTGCTCGAACCCTTGTCGAGCTTCGCTGCCTTCTTGATCAGAACCGTAGCCGGCGGCGTCTTCAGAACGAACGTGAAGCTCTTGTCTGCGAACGCGGTGATGACGACCGGAATCGGCAGACCCGGCTCCATCGCTTGGGTCTGCGCGTTGAACGCCTTGCAGAACTCCATGATGTTCAGGCCGCGTTGACCCAGTGCCGGACCAACCGGCGGCGACGGATTGGCTTTACCTGCAGGAATCTGCAGCTTGATAAAGCCGATGATTTTCTTTGCCATGTTGAAAACCTCTTTGGAACGCAAGTGCGTTCAGTGAGTAGTAGCGCGCCCTCGTCGAACTTCGACTATCGACGCTCCTCAACGGCCATTACGCGGACCGTAAGCGCGAAAGACGGACCGCGCCATCCGGCGCGATCCGCGAAACCTGACTCACAGCTTTTCGACCTGACCGAATTCCAGTTCTACTGGAGTCGCACGACCGAAAATCGTGACAGATACTCGGACACGCGACTTTTCGTAGTTCACTTCCTCGACGCTGCCGTTGAAGTCGGTAAATGGGCCATCCTTCACCCGAACCATCTCGCCCACTTCGAACAGGGTTTTCGGGCGCGGCTTCTCGACGCCTTCCTGCATCTGGGACATGATTTTCTCGACTTCCCGCGGGGAAATCGGGCTCGGACGGTTGCGCGCGCCGCCCACGAAACCCGTCACCTTTGCCGTGTTTTTCACGAGGTGCCACGTCTCGTCAGTCATTTCCATTTCGACGAGCACATAGCCCGGAAAGAAGCGACGCTCGGTCACCGACTTGTGACCACCCTTCACCTCGACGACTTCTTCGGTCGGGACGAGAATCTGTCCAAACTTGTCCTGCATGCCAGCACGTTCAATGCGCTCTTGAAGCGCACGTTGCACGCTCTTCTCCATACCGGAGTAGGCGTGCACTACGTACCAACGTTTTCCGCTCGGGGATGCCGGAATATCACTCATATCATTTCCAACCCAGAATCGCCGAGAAAATTGTCCACTCGATGGATTTATCGCAAATCCAGAGGAACACCGCCATGACCAGTACAAACCCGAAAACCACCAAAGTTGTCTGACTTGCTTCCTTGCGGGTCGGCCAGACAACCTTGCGGACTTCTTTGTACGAATCTTTGGCGAACGCGATAAAACCTTTGCCGGGCGCTGAGAGAAGACCGACTGCGACGCCTGCGATCAGTCCGACAGCCAAAGCCGCTCCGCGGACGTACCACTCTTGGCCATTCAGCCAGAAGAACCCCACGAACCCGGCCAAGACCAACAATACGCCAGCGACGAGCATCAGCTTGTCGCTGGAAGTATTAACAGTTTCGACGGAAGGATTCGCCATAACACCTTAACGAGCGCCACACATGACGCGAGAGTTGGCAGGGGCAGAGGGAATCGAACCCCCAACCTTCGGTTTTGGAGACCGACGCTCTGCCAGTTGAGCTATACCCCTAAACCATTGGGGTCGGCGGCATCGCCAACCCGAAACAACCGATCAACGAGAACTGGCTGGCTTACTCGATGATCTTAGCAACGACACCTGCGCCGACGGTACGGCCACCTTCGCGGATTGCGAAGCGCAGACCTTCTTCCATGGCGATCGGAGCGATCAGCTTCACCGTGATCGACACGTTGTCGCCCGGCATCACCATTTCCTTGTCCTTCGGCAGCTCGATCGAGCCCGTCACGTCCGTCGTACGGAAGTAGAACTGCGGACGATAGTTGTTGAAGAACGGCGTGTGACGGCCGCCTTCGTCCTTGCTCAGCACGTACACTTCAGCCGTGAAGTGCGTGTGCGGCGTGATCGAACCCGGCTTGGCCAGCACCTGGCCACGCTCCACGTCTTCACGCTTCGTGCCGCGCAGCAGGATACCGACGTTGTCGCCTGCCTGACCCTGGTCGAGCAGCTTGCGGAACATTTCCACGCCCGTGCAGGTCGTCTTCACCGTCGGCTTGATACCGACGATTTCGATTTCTTCGCCGACCTTGACGATGCCGCGCTCGACGCGACCCGTCACCACCGTGCCACGACCCGAGATCGAGAACACGTCTTCCACCGGCATCAGGAACGCGCCGTCAACCGCGCGCTCCGGCGTCGGGATGTACGTGTCCAGGGCGTCGGCCAGGTTCATGATCGCCACTTCGCCCAGCTCGCCCTTGTCGCCTTCGAGCGCCAGCTTCGCCGAACCCTTGATGATCGGCGTGTCGTCGCCCGGGAAGTCGTACTTCGACAGAAGTTCGCGCACTTCCATTTCGACCAGCTCGAGCAGCTCGGCGTCGTCCACCATGTCGCACTTGTTCAGGAACACGATGATGTACGGCACACCGACCTGACGCGCCAGCAGGATGTGCTCACGCGTTTGCGGCATCGGGCCGTCAGCAGCCGAGCACACCAGAATTGCGCCGTCCATCTGCGCTGCGCCCGTGATCATGTTCTTCACATAGTCAGCGTGGCCCGGGCAGTCGACGTGCGCGTAGTGGCGGTTCGCCGTTTCGTACTCGACGTGTGCCGTGTTGATCGTGATACCGCGCGCCTTTTCTTCCGGCGCTGCGTCGATCTGGTCGTAGGCCTTTGCTTCGCCGCCGAACTTCGCGGTCAGCACCGTCGTGATCGCTGCCGTCAGCGTGGTCTTGCCGTGGTCAACGTGACCGATCGTGCCGACGTTCACGTGCGGCTTGGTCCGCTCAAACTTACCTTTGGCCATTTTCGACTCCTAAGAGGATTTTTCCGTACGTTGCGCCGGGCGCAAACAATCACTTTGGTACCAGCTGGTGCCCATGGGCAGGATCGAACTGCCGACCTCTCCCTTACCAAGGGAGTGCTCTACCACTGAGCCACATGGGCGCTACATCTACTTTGCTTGCTGGAGCGGGTGAAGGGAATCGAACCCTCGTCGTAAGCTTGGAAGGCTTCTGCTCTACCATTGAGCTACACCCGCAAGGATCTATCGATTCCCAACAACTGCGTTACAGCACTTTGAAATCTGGTGGAGGAGGTTGGATTCGAACCAACGTAGGCGTAAGCCAACAGATTTACAGTCTGCCCCCTTTAGCCACTCGGGCACCCCTCCGCAGAGAACTGATGATTATGGGGGAGCGATTACATCTTGTCAAGTGGCTCTTGACCGCTCGAAACCCATAGGCTCTCACTTATAGTAGAGCCAAAAACGCCAAGACCCCGCTTTTGAGGGCGGGGTCTTGTCTTGGGTAAGGAGCCTGA